>JAEUJM010000005.1 GCA_016794585.1 Acidimicrobiales bacterium | reverse complement strand
GCCAGGGCATCCATGTTGTTGTTGTCGATCACCGCGTTGGTTCCTCTCGCTCGTCTATCGCAGGACTGCAAGAGGCTGACGCGGTGATCGTCGCGTCAGGCGGACCCTTCGATCCCTACACCACTACCTGGGGCACAACTCAGGCGAACGGTCGATCTCTGACCGCCGACCTTTGGGCAGGGCCTCCATGCGATCGCAGCAACCGACCACCCGTGACCAGCTGATCGAGGCAGGCATTCGCCTGTTCCGTGAAGGTCGGGCCACGATCCTTCGCAGCCTCACTGCAGGAACCGTCGCCGCCGAGGCCGGCTACCACCGCCAGACCTTCTACCGGCACTGGGACACCCAGTGCGACTACGTGGGTGAGCTCATGGAGGTCGTCTTCTCGATCTCGGACGAGCCGCAGGAACGTCGATCGCTGATCGACCCGCCGGCCACCACCTTCGAGGATCGCGTGCGCCAGCACGCGCGTAAGGAGATCGACCGCCTGTGGGACGACCCGAAGGGGGCCGTACGCATCGGGCTGTTGGCCATGGGGCAGCTCGGCGACGGTCGGCCACGTGAGCTGGCCGAGGCCTTCTACCAGGACTCGGTGGAGCAGCTGGAGACCGCGTTGGCCGAGATCCTGACCGAGCACAACCGTCGGCCGTGCGCACCGCACACCCTCGAGGACGTGGCGCGCGGGGTGCGCGCGCAGATCAACGGCTTCGTCATCGAGGCCGCCTTCATGGGCGACGCCCGCCGGGCGCGTCGCCTGTTCGATGTGATGGTGGTCCAAGTGGTGACGGACCTGACCGAGCCCACCCTGGTCGAGTCCGCGGGCTGAACGCCGTCGAGGGGGCCGGGCGGCACGCTCACGTGCCGCCCGGGGCCGACCCGCGCCCCCGCGCGCCGACACGCGGGGCGCACGCGACGACCGCATTCGGTGGTCGATCGGTTGTCGATGGGTGGGCGCGCACTCCACCTCTGTCGTGTTGATCGACAGGACTGTCGACTGATGTGACGCGGCTGTCCACGCGAATTGTCGCGTGGCTGTAGCGCGACTCGACAGCCCGGTAGAGAGTCGTTACACCCCTGTCGCCGACGTGGACATGGGTGTCGAGGTTGGCGACAGTGATGTCCCTTGTGGAGTGACCTCCTGTGCGGCTTACTACGGCAAATGACGGGCCGGAGTACCCACTCGTCGCTGTATATGCACCCTGGGAGGGGCGAGACGATGTCCAAGTACCAGCGCGGCCGTGGCCGCATTCGACACCGGATGGTGGCGGTGGTGGCCGGTGCCGTGCTCGCCGTCGCCGGCAGCCCACTGGTGGCCACGCCGGCGGCGGCGAGCTCGCCCCCGCCCTCCGACTTCGAGGCCCCGGACTACGCGCCAGGGTCCGTCGACGGCCAGCAGGGCTGGGGCGCCCAGGGCCTCGCCATCCCGGTGAATCCCAACCTCGACCAGGAGGTCGTGACCAACGTCGACGCCCCGCCGTCGTTCGGAGCGCAGTCGTGGCGCTTCTCAAACGCCTTCACCCAGGGTTCGTTCGGGGACCAGGTCTTCTCGCCCTCCGCGCCCGACGAGGCCGGTGAGCCGTCCGCTGACGCCGGTGGGCTGTCGGGTGGCACCCGTCAGACCCGGTTCACCGCCCAGTGGGACTTCTCGTCCGCGAACCCGAGCGCCGAGCAGACCGGCCTGGGGATCACTGCCAGTCCCGACCGCGGCGACGGCGCCCGCATGAGCTGGGTGCGCATGGAGGACCACGCCGATGGCCTCGCGGTGCTCTTCAACGACTTCCAGAAGGGCGACGACCCCGGGTGTTCGGGTGACTTCGTACAGACCGAGATCGCCTCGGGCCTCGACCGCGGCGCCGCCCACACCATCACGATCGTCATGGACTTCGTCGACGGCGCCGCCAACGACGTCGTGCAGGTGTACGTGGACGGTGGCCTCGTCCACACGGGGACCAGCTGGGAGGACTACTTCCGGGATTGCGAAGGCAACCCCACCCGCACCGTCGACTCTCTGCTCTTCCGGTCGTCGGGTACCGCGGCGCCTGCCACGGACGGCTTCGGGTTCCTGATCGACAACCTCTCCATCGCCACCGAGACCCTGGCGGTCCCGGACGCCCCCACCAACCTGAGTGCCTCCGAGTCGGCCAGCACCGTCGACCTCGACTGGGACGCCCCCGCCGGCGACGGCGGGAGCCCGATCACCGGCTACACCGTCTACCGGGACGGCAGCCCCATCGGGACCACCGACGCGGTCACCACCAGCTTCCAGGACACGACCGCGCCGGCGAGCAGCCAGGCGCACACGTACAAGGTCACCGCCGAGAACGCCGTGGGCTCGTCGGCGGACAGCAACACCGACACGGCCATCGTGGACCTGTCCTGGAAGGGTCAGGTCTGGGACGTCGTCAACGGCACCGCCGTGGTCAACGGTGACGGCGGCGTCGACCTGACCCGCCTGAGCAGCGGTGAGAGCTACCTCCACCTCGTCGGCGACGCGCCCATCAACGAGAACGGCACGCCCTGGGTCCGCTTCGACTACCAGGACGACGGCACGTCGTGGCAGGGCATCGACCTGTTCATCGACTCCGAGGAGAACCCCGGCGACGATCCCCGCATCTCGGCGGGCTCGCTGTTCAGCTGCGACAGCCTCGGCTACGCCCGCCACTCGATCCCCGCGGTGGAGGAGATCGTCTACCCGAGCGACGACCAGGCCTGCGTCGGGCCCCGCTCGGCGACGGCCCACTCGCTCTACGTCGGCCAGCGTTCGGACGGCACGGTCGACTACGAGGTCGACGGCGACTGGCACTCCAACACGTTCCTGAAGGACTTCACCGGGACGTTCGCCTTCAACGACATCATCCTGCGCTGGCGGTGCGGGAGCACCACGCCAGCGCCCTGGGTGGTGCCGTGCGCAGGTGGCGAGACCGTCACCTTCGACGACTTCGCCATGGGCGACGACCACCACGAGGACCCGCCCGTGGTGACCATCACCACCCCGCCGGACGGCGTGACCTACTACAACGGCCTCTCCGTCCCGGCCGACTACACCTGCGCCGACGCCAGCGGCATCGCCTCGTGCACGGGTGACGTTCCCGACGGCGACCCGATCGACACCTCCACCGACGGTGAGCACGAGTTCACCGTCACGGGCGTGGACGACCAGGGCCAGGAGACCTCGGTCACCCACACGTACAACGTGCTCACGCCGGCGCCCGCGCTGACCATCACCAAGGCAGTCGACGAGCCGACCGCGGTGGCGGGGGCCGCGCTGCACTACCACCTCACCGTCACCAACGCCGGGAACATCCCCTTGACAGGGCTGGGCGTCGTGGACCCGAACGCGCCGACGTGCGCGGGCCCGATCGCGAACCTCGCAGTCGGCGCCAGCACAACGGTCGACTGCACCTACGCCACCACCACGGGCGACGTGGGCACCCGCGCCAACGCCGCCGCGGTGATGAGCGCCGAGTACGCCTTCGCCCTCTCGAACATCGTGACCACCACGGTCACCCCGGCCCTGCCGGGTGCGCCCACGGGGTTCACCGCCACCGAGGACGGCAGCGTGGTCGACCTGGCGTGGACGGCGCCGGCCAGCAACGGTGGCAGCCCGATCACGGGCTACGACGTCTACCGCGACAACGCGCTGATCCACACGACGGACGGCTCGACGCTGACCTACCAGGACGCGGGCGCCGCAGCGAGCAGCGCCCCCCACACCTACAAGGTGCGGGCCAAGAACGTGGCCGGCGCCGGACCCGACAGCAACGCCGACACCGCCATCGTCGACCTGACCTGGAAGGGCGAGGTCTGGGACGTCCTCAACGGCACCGCCGTGGTCAACGGCGACGGGGGCGTGGACTTCACCCGCCTCGCCGCCGGCCAGAGCTGGCTGCACCTGGTGGGCACGCCCGACATCAACGACGACGGCACCCCGTGGGTGGAGTTCTCCTACACCGACGACGGGACCTCGTACCAGGGCATCGACATGTTCATCGACTCCACCCGCCCGGTGGACGACCCCCGGCTCCAGGCTGGGTCGCTGTTCGCCTGCGGTGCCCTGGGCTACGCCCGGTACAACCTCGCTCCCGCCCTCGAGGAGATCGTGTACCCCGAGGACGACCAGGCCTGCGTCGGGCCCCGTCCGGCGGAAGGCCACACGGTCTACGCCGGTGAGCGCACGGACGGCACCGTCGACTACATCGCCGACGGCGAGCTGCACACCACCACGTTCCTGAAGGACGCCACCGGCCCGTTCGCCTTCAACGACATCATCCTGCGCTGGCGCTGTGGAGCCGGTCAGCAGCAGCCGTGGGTGGTGCCCTGCGCCGGGGGTGAGACCGTCACCTTCGACGACTTCACCATGGGTGACGACCACGACGTGGTCGGCCCCCACATCACCATCAACACGCCGGTGGACGGCGCGGTCTACGAGCTCGACGACGAGGTCCTCGCCGACTTCACCTGCGTCGACGACACCGCCGTCTCCTCGTGCGAGGGCAACGTCGCCGACGGCGACCCCATCGACACCTCGACCGAGGGTGAGCACGACTTCACCGTGACCGCGGAGGACGAGGACGGCCACGAGACGACCCTGACCCGCACCTACACGGTGATCGTCCCCGACCCGGCCCTCGAGGTCGTGAAGTCGGCGGACGAGGAGGACGTCGATCTCGGCGAGACCATCCACTACCACCTCGCCATCGAGAACACGGGCAACGTCGACCTCCATGACGTCGACGTGACCGATGCGGCCGCCCCCGACTGCGGTGACGACCCGGTGTTCGACCTGGCCGTGGGCGCCTCCACCGTCGTGGACTGCACGTACACACCGGTCGCCGCCGACGTGGGCGAGTACCCGAACACCGCCCAGGTCGACTCCGACCGGACCGATCCGGTCGACTCGAACGAGGTCGTCGTCACGGTGAACGAGCCGCTGGCCGTGGCCCTGACCGCCGACGAGGACCACGTCATCGCCGGCGAGACGATCCACTACCACCTGGACCTCCACAACACCTCGGCGCTCACCCTGACCGGGATCGACATCGCCGACCCGGCGGTGCCGGACTGCGCCGCCCAGGTCGTCGCCGACCTGGCGCCGAACGAGGAGGTGACGGTCGACTGCGAGTACACGCCGACCAACGCCGACGCCGGCACCTTCGAGAACGCCGCCACGGTCGACGCCGACCAGATCGACGCCGTGCAGTCGAACCAGGTCGACGTCGAGGTGGAGGCCCGCGCCCCGGCCATCACCCTCGAGAAGGAGGCCGCTGAGACCACGGTGGCCGCCGGGTCGCCGATCCACTACCAGCTCACCGCCACCAACACCGGCAACGTGCCCCTGACCGGCATCGGCATCATCGACGGCAACGCCCCCGCCTGTGCCGGGCCCGTCGCCGACCTGGCGGTCGGGGCCGACGTCACCGTGGACTGCACCTTCACGCCGTCCAACGCCCACGTCGGCACACGCATCAACGTCGGTGCGGTGACCACGGCGGAGTTCGCCGCCGCCCTCTCGAACGTCGTGACCACGACGGTCACGCCGGCACCCGGGCAGGCTGCGGGCACCGTCACGGAGTCCGGTTCCGGCGACCCGCTGGCCGACATCTGGGTGGTCGCCCTGCGCACCGACGACTTCCAGTTGGTGGGCAGCGACATCACCGACGCTCAGGGCGACTACGCCCTGACGTTGCCACCGGGCACCTACTTCCTGTACCTGGTGGACGCCTCCGGCGATCACACCAGTGGCTTCTTCGGGGCCCCGGACCTGGTGGTCGTCGCCTCGGAGGCCACGGTCGACGTCGACCCGGCCATGGACCCGACGAAGGGCACCGTGCAGGGAACGGTGACCGACGCCGGTAGCGGTGACCCCCTGCCCGGGGCGTGGGCGGTCGCCGTGGGCGGCACGCCGTTCGGTCCCGAGCAGATCGTGGCCGTCGACGGCAACGGGGACTACACCCTGGGCCCGCTGCCGACCGGTGACCACTTCGTGGCCTGGGTCGATCCGACGGGCGCCCACTCGCCTCGCTTCGCCCCCGACTCGCCCACCATCCAGCAGGCGACCCCGGTCGCCGTGGACGCGGGCGTGGCCGCGACCTCCGACGGTGCCCTCCCGGTGGCGACGCCGCCCCCCGGCGGCTCCACCCTCACCGGGACGGTCACCGAGGAGGGGACCGGAGTGCCGCTCGCCGGGGTGCACGTCATCGCCCTGACGGCCGCCGACTACACGATGGCGAGGGGAACCGTCACCGATGCCAACGGGGAGTACTCCCTCGACGTGGCGGCCGGTGACTACAAGCTCGAGTTCGTCCCGAGCGACGGTGCCCACGCGATGGAGTGGTACGACGACCTCGACCTCACCGGCATCGCCGACGCGGTCAGCGCCACCGCTCCGGGTATCGCGGATGCCGACCTGCCGTCCCTCACCGGCACCATCACCGGCACCATCACCGACGAGGAGACGGACGATCCCCTCGGCGGCGCCTGGGTGATGGCCATCGGGCCCCAAGGCCCGGCGGGCGGGGCCATCGCCGGTCCCGACGGGAGCTACACGCTGTCGGGGTTGCCCGCGGGGGACTACCACCTCGTCTTCGTCGACGGGACGGGCGCCCGGCAGGTCGAGTACTGGGATGGCCATCCCGAGTTCGACGGCAGTGACGTGCTGGTCGTGGGCGGCGGGGCCTCGGTGACGGCGGACGCCGCTCTGGCGCCGCCCGAGCCGGACGCATGACGGGCGGGGTGGTGGAGGTGCCCCCCACCAGCGCCTCCACCACCACCACCGCCACCATCGGCGGCGCCACCCGGGGCGGGGGTGGCGCCGGCGATCGGCCGGCGCCGCGAGCCACCACGAGCGGTCCCGGTCGGTTCCGACGGCGGCGGCGGTCGTGTCCGCAGGTGGTGCTGATCGCCTCGGACACGGCCGCCGTTCGCCGGTACCTCGCCCGTCGGCCCCCACCCGGCGGCGAGGTGCTGGCGCTCGTCGGGCCGGGCTCGATGGCCCTGCTCGACGGGGCCGAGTTGCGGCGGGGCGACCGGATCGTCTGGTTGCCGGGCTGGTCGGCCGGCCCGCATGGGCGCGACCTGGCGATCGCGGTCGAGCGGGCCGCAGCCGTCGGCCTCTTCGGAACGGCTCGCCATGTGTTCGCCGTGGACGCGTGAGCGGGGGCGCCGCCGGGCGACGGCGTTCGTGCTCGTCGTGTTGGGGGCGTCGTTGCTGGCGGGCTGCTACGGGATGGAGTACCGCTTCCTCGCCGTGGGCGGTGGGGGCGCGCCGGTGGCGCAGCGTTGCGGTCCGATGCCGTTCCGCATCAACCCCCACGGTGCCGCCGGCGACTGGCAGCTCGTCGCCGTGGTGCGAGCCGTGCAGCGGCTCGAGGCCGCCACCGGCGTCGACTGGAGGTTCCAGGGGTACACCAGCGAGCGCGTCGGCACCGGGTTCGACCCTCGTGCGCACGGCGGCCGGGTGATCATCGAGTTCACCACCTTCGATGCCCCGGGCCGACCGGTCGCGTACGGCCACCCCAAGCCGTCCGGGGCGGGCGACCGCTACCTCGGCGGCTACGTGTACCTCTGGCCGTCGCGGATCCGGGCGCTGTCGCCCTCCGGGCTCCGGGCGCTGGTCGCCCACGAGCTCGGCCACGTCTGGGGCCTCGACCACGCCGGCGACCCACCCGAGCAGGTGCTGATGAACGCCGCGCCGGTTCGCCGCGACGACTACGGCCACGGTGACCTTGCCGGGCTCCGGGCGCTGACGGGGGCGTGTCGTCGGAGCTGACGCTACAGGGGTGTCTATTGCGGACAGCGGACCCGGTGCTTATGGTCCGAATGGTCGATGCGGCTCGCCCCTTCTTCCGTCGGTCGAGCCGCCGACCGGTTCCACCCGTCCGGTTCCCCCGTCCGGTTCCACCCGTCGATCGTCCCCGGGAGGTGCGGTGCCCCTACGAGGCAACGGCAGTACGTGGCCCGGTCCCGTGGAGCGCCTGCGGCGCCTGCGGCGGCCTCGGGTCGTGGTGGTCGCTCCCGGACGCGTGTGGGGCGAGCTCTACGCCTCCGACCGCCGGCGCGAGGCCGACGACGTCATCGTGCTGAGCGGGATCGAGGACGTGCCCGAGGTGGCGGGCACGGCCGGGGTCGCCCAGTTGCGGCTGCGGCGCTGCGATCGGGTCGAGTGGCTGGCGGGCTGGTACCGGGGCCCGGACGGCGACGCGTTCGCGGCCAGCCTCGAGCGCTATGCGGCCGCCGGCGGCTTCGGCGCGGCCCGTCACGTGTTCGACGTCGCCGCCGCCTGAACGCGAGGCCTCAGGTGACGGTGACGGTGCGGGTGGGGTAGCCGGTGGCCCCGTCGGGCGCGGGGGGAGCGGTGTCCTCGGTCTGGGTCTCGCCGTCGCCATCGGTGGCGCGTGCCCGGAGTCGGTAGCGACCCGGCTCGGGCCGCCAGTCGTACACCCACTGTCGCCAGGTGTCGTCGCTCGTGCCGGGACCGAGCCGCGCCTCCTCCCAGGGCCCGTCGTCGACCTGCACCTCGACCTTGGCGATGCCTCTGGTGGGGGCCCAGGCCACGCCGGCGACGGGGACCGATCCGGCGTGCTGGTCACTGCTGCGTGGGGTGTCGATGCGGGTCTGGGTCTTGATGGGGGCCTCCTTGGCCCAGCCCCGCGGGATCCAGTAGCCGTCGGCGGCGTCAAGGGTGGTCAGCTCGATGCGTTGGAGCCACTTGGTGGCGGACACGTAGCCGTAGATCCCACCGATGATCAGACGGGCGGGGAACCCGTGCTCGAGGGGAAGCGGCTCCCCGTTCATGCCGACCGCCACCAGGGCGGGGCGGTCGTCGTCGAGGAGCTCGGTGGGGAAGCCGGCCGTGAAGCCGTCGACCGAGTGGCCCATGACCTGCGTGGCGCCGTCCTGCACACCCGCCTCGCGCAGCAGCGACCGGAGGGGGACGCCGAGCCAGCGGGCGTTGCCGACCAGGTCGCCGCCCACCTCGTTGGAGACGCAGGCGATGGTCACCTCACGCTCCACGAGCGGCAGGGCGAGCAACTCGGCGAAGGTCAGCTCGAGGGGCTCGTCCACCATCCCGTCGATGGTGAGCGTCCAGCCGGCGGGGTCCACCTGGGGGACGGTGAGGGCGGTGTCGATGCGGTAGAAATCGGCGTTGGGCGTCACCTGGGGGGTGATGCCTTCCACGTCGAGGCCGGCGTCGGCGGCGGTGGGGCGGGTGCCCCCCGTGACCTCGGGCAGGACCACGTCGGCACGGGCCGCCTCGACGGTGCGGCCGAGACCGAGCGATCGGCCCATCAGGCCCACGGCGGCGGCGAACACCCCGGTGGCACCCGCCAGCGCGAGGAACTGGCGTCGCCCGGCGTCGGCGCCCCCGGCGTGGTCGGGAGCGGTCCAGGCTGCGGCCGTACGCAGGAGGAGGCGCAGGCTGAGGGCACCGGTGGCAGCCCCGAGGGTGGCGGCGGCGATCGCACCGCCGTCGGTGGTGAGCGGCGCCCGCATCCCGGTGAGCGCCCCGAGCAGGCCGAAGGCGACGAACACCACATCGCCGACCCACCGCCGGGAGAGGGCGGCGGTGCCGGTCCTGGCCCCGATGAGCAGGGAGACGACCACGATGCCGATGAGCAGGGCGGGCTTGTCGGCGGTGCCGATGGCCCCGATCACGGTCCGGGTGACGTCGCCGGGGAGGCCGTCGACGAAGACGTCGCCGACGGCGACGATGAGCGAGGGCGCATCGGCGGTGACGGCCCGGACCAGCTCGGTGACCGCCAGGGCGGTGGCCGCGGCGACGACGCCGGCGAGGCGCGCCGGGTCCCGCAGGTCGGGACGGGCGTCGACCGACTCGGAGCTCACGCCGACAGCAACGTCAGCGGGGCCCCGAAGGTTCCCGCGGCGATCCGGCCCGGGACTCGTGGGCCGCGAGGGCGGCGCGGTCCACCTTCTGCCCCGTGGTCAGGGGCAACTCGTCCACGAGGCGCAGCGCCTCGGGCAGCTTGTGGGCCGAGAGCCGCTCGCGGGCGTGCGTGCGCAGGTCGTCGAGCGTGGGCGGGTCGTCCGCGTCGCGCGCCACGACCACGGCCACGCCGATCTCGCCCATCACGGGGTCGGGCCGAGGGGCCACGGCGACGTCGGCCACGGTGGGGTGCGAGGCCAGCACGGCCTCCACCTCCATCGGATACACGTTGTAGCCCCCGCGGATGTACATCTCCTTGCGTCGACCGGCGAGGCGCAGACAGCCGGCATCGTCCCGGTAGCCGAGGTCACCTGTGCGGAGCCAGCCGTCCACCAGGGTGGTGGCCGTCGCCTCGGGATCGCGCCAGTAACGGTCCATGACCGCGCCCGAGCGCAGGCACACCTCGCCGACCTCGCCGGGCGGGAGGTCGTGGCCCTCCTCGTCGCGGATGGCCAGGTCGATCCCCGCACGGGGGCGGCCGACGGTGTGCAGGGCCTCCTCGTCGTCGGCGTCGAAGGCCGTGCCCGTCCCCACCCCGCCCGACTCCGTGGACGAGTAGCGGATGGAGTACGCGGCGCCGAAGCGCCGTCGGGCCTCCTCGACGAGGGCGGGGGAGGAGGGGCCACCGCCGACGATGAGCGCCTGGACGGCGCCGAGGTCGTGCTCGTCGAAGTCGGGGAGGGCGAGCAACAGGGCGATCTGAGGTGCGACCCCACCGACGGCGGCCATCCCGGTGCGCTCGACGATGCGGAGCACCTCGGCGGCCCGCCACTTGTCGAGCAGGTGCAGGGTGTGGGCCTTGCGCAGGTACCAGGGGAGCTTGGTCATGAAGCCGACGTGGGCCAGCTCGGTGCCGGCCAGCATGGGCCCGCCGCCGCCCCAGGCTCCTCCCGTGTCGATCTCGACCACGGCGGCGAGCTGACGGTCGGTGAACACCGCGCCCTTGGGCCGGCCGGTGGTGCCGGAGGTCAAGACGATGGTCACGGGCCGGTCGGGGTCCGGCGCCAGTGGAGGGGGCGTGCCGCCCGCCAGGCGCCGGCCCGCGAACAGCTCGTCGACTGCCGTGGCACGCGGGACCACCAGCACCTGGGCCCCGGCGGCGTCGGACGCACCCCCGGCCTCGGCGGTGAGGACGAGGTCCGGGCGCACCACCTCGAGGCAGCGGCGCTGCTCGTCGGCGGTGAACCGGGGGTTGACCCCGGCGGTGACCGCGCCGAGCTTCGCGAGGGCGAGGTAGGCGACGGCGTAGTCGACCGTCGAGCCCAGGAGCAGGGCGGCCACCGACCCTTCACCGACGCCGGTCGCGGCCAGGGCCGCGGCCACCTCGTCGGTGACCCGGTCGAGCTGGGCGAAGCCGATGGGCCACCCACCGGCGTCGACGAACGCGGGGGCGTCCCCGAAGCGGGTGGCTGCGCCTCGCAGCGCCTCGGTGAGGGTGCCAGTATCTGACATCCCGTCAGCTTTTCGCAGGAGCTCCTCCATGGCCAGGTACGTCATCCGCTTCGACCTCCGGGCGCCCGACTTCGGCGCCCCGGCGGCGGACCTCTACTCGGCCGCGATCGAGATGGCGGCGTGGGCCGATGGCCTCGGCGCCGAGGCCATCGTGCTGTCCGAGCACCACTCGGCCGACGACGGCTTCATGTCGGCGCCCCTGGCGCTGTCGGGCGCCGTGCTCGGGGCGACCCGCACCTCGCCGGTGAGCGTGCAGGCCCTGCTCGTGCCGCTGCACGATCCCGTCCGCCTCGCCGAGGACATCGCCGCTCTGGACCTGCTCTCGCGCGGCCGCTTCAGCGTGGTCGCCGGCCTCGGATACCGCCCGGAGGAGTACGAGTTGTTCGGGGTGCCGTGGAAGGGCCGGGGCGCCCTCATGGAGGAGAAGCTCCGGGTGATGGTGCAGGCCTGGACCGGTGAGCCCTTCGCCTACCGCGGGACGACCGTCCGGGTGACCCCGAAGCCCTACAGCACCCCGCACCCGCTCGTCCTCGTCGGCGGGTCGACCGAGATCGCCGCCCGCCGGGCCGGTCGCCTCGGCCTCGGCTTCCAGCCCGCCATCCACGACCCGCAGCTGCGGGCCTGGTTCGAGGAGGAGTCGCGGGCCAACGGCTTCGAGCCGGGAATGTGCATCATGCCGGCACCCGACGTCCAGAACGTGATCGTCGCCCTCGACCCCGATGCCATGTGGGCGGAGGTCGGCCGACACCTGCTCCACGACACCGCCACCTACGCGAGCTGGCAGCGCGCCGGCCAGCGCTCGGCGGTGCACCGTGAGGTGGCCACCGTCGACGAGCTGCGGGCCGACGGCCTGTTCCAGATCCTCACCCCGGACGAGTGCGTGGCCTACGCCAAGGAGCCCGGCCGGGTGCTCGTGTTCCACCCCCTGTGCGGTGGCATCGACCCCGCCACGGCGTGGGAGGGTCTGCGACTGTTCGAGCACGAGGTCCTCCCGAGGCTCTGATGGCGGTCGAACTGCGCGCCCTCGTCGACCCCGCTCACACGGTGGTGGTCACCCAGGAGTGCCAGAACGGGGTCATCGGGCACGAGGCGGCACTGCCGCAGCTGGCCGAGATCGCCCGGCGGCACATGATCCCCGCGGCCGCCCGCCTGGTGGCGGCCGCGCGCTCGGCGGGCGTGCCCGTGGTCCACTGCGTGGCGGCCCGCCGCGCCGACGGGCAGGGCTCCAACGCCAACGCCCGCCTCTTCCAAGGCATGCGCAAGCTCTCGGTCGAACTGCTGCCGGGCACGCCCGCGGTCGAGGTGATCCCCGAGATCGGCGTGGTCGACACCGATGTCGTCCTCACCCGGCTGCACGGCCTCGGCCCCATGGGCGGCACCGACCTCGACCCGGTGCTGCGCAACCTCGGCGCCACGACCGTCGTGGGCGTCGGCGTCTCGGTGAACGTGGGCATGACCAACTTCGCCATGGACGCGGTGAACGCCGGCTACCAGTTCGTGCTGCCGCGCGACGCCGTGGCCGGCATCCCCGAGGACTACGCCGACGCCGTGATCGACAACACCCTGTCCCTGCTGGCCACGGTGACGACGGTCGACGACGTCGTCGGCTGCTGGGCCTGACGCCGGTGGCCGCCGACGCCGTCCCCCCGACCGGCGCGGAGCCCGTCGAGGAGGAGTTGCGGGCGGTCGACGGCCGGGTGCCGGGGCGCCGCGGCCTCGCCACCCGCCAGCGCCTGCTCGACCGCACCTCGGCCATGTTGACCACCACCTCCTACCGGGACCTCAAGGTGGTGGACATCGCCCGGGAGGCCGGGACCTCGCCGGCGACCTTCTACCAGTACTTCCCGGACGTCGAGGCGGCCATCCTCGTGCTGGCCGAGGAGATGGCGCGCGAGGGGTCCGAGCAGCTCATCCGCCTCGTGCGCGAGGGCGACTGGGACGGCGAGCGCGGCTATGGCACGGCCCTCGCCGTCGCCGACGGCTTCATCGACTTCTGGGACCGCCACCACTCGGTCCTGCGGGTGGTCGACCTCGCGACCGGTGAGGGCGACGGCCGCTTCCAGAGCATCCGCACGCGGCTGATGAACGAGTTCACCGTGGCCCTGCAGGACGTCATCGTCGAGCGCCAGGGCCGCCCCCGGCGCGACCACGTCGACCCCATGGCCACCGCCGGGGTCCTCAGCGCCATGCTCGCCCACGTATCGGCCCACCGGTACGGCTTCGAGTTCTGGGGCATCCGCACCGCCGACGTGCGCACGGCCATGGCCCGCATCCTCTACACCACCGTGACCGGCGACCTGCCGCCCGCGTGACATTGGCGCCTCCTTCGTCGGCACGCCTTCGGCATCCGGTTCGTCGATGGCGCCGCTCCGCTCCGCTCCTCGGCGTCACCCTCGCGGCGGCCGGCGCTGCGGTGATTGCAGGTGCGGTCTGGTGGCGACGGAAAGCAAACTCCGAGTCGGCCGGCCCGCTGGTGGTGCAGGGCACGTCGCGCGCTGCCCGGAGCGTCGATCTGGCCAAGGTGGGCGCTCGGTCGTCGGGCTCGTACGTGGTGCACCGGGCCCGCAGGGCGGTGGCGCCCGCTCACCAGCGAGAGCACCTCGACCAGCAGTTCCAGCTGAAGACCGCCGAGGCGGTGGCCGAGGCGCTGGGCAACATGAAGGGCGCCCTGATGAAGCTGGGCCAGATGGCCAGCTACCTCGACCAGGGGCTCCCCGAGCACGTCCGGGGGGCGCTGGCCGACCTCCGCCAGGACGCGCCGCCGATGGCCCCCGAGCTCGCCGCCGGCGTCGTCGAGCGGGAGCTGGGGGCACCCCCCGAGGAGGTCTTCGCGGACTGGGACCCCCTCCCGGTCGCTTCGGCGTCGATCGGGCAGGTGCACCACGCCGTCACCCACGACGGGCGGGAAGTGGCGGTGAAGGTCCAGTACCCGGGGGTGGACGACGCCATCCGGGCCGACCTGGCCAACGTCGACCTGCTCTTCTCGGCGACGGGGATGTTGTTCCCCGGGCTCGACCCGAAGGCCCTCGTGGAGGAGCTGAAGGCGCGCCTGGTGGAGGAGCTCGACTACACCCTCGAGGCCGAGAACCAGCGGCTCTTCGCCGAGTACTACGAGGGGCACCCCTTCATCACGGTGCCGGCGGTGGTGGACGAGCTGTCCACGCAGCGGGTGCTCACCACGGAGTGGGCGCCCGGCGTGCGCTTCGACGAGCTGGCCACGTGGTCCCCGGAGGAGCGCAACCTCGCCGCCGAGGCCATCTACCGGTTCGTGTTCGGCAGCCTCTACCGCCTCAAGGCCTTCAACGGCGACCCGCACCCCGGCAACTACCTGTTCGAGCCCGGCGGTCGGGTCACGTTCCTGGACTTCGGCCTCGTGAAGCGCTTCACCCCGGACGAGGTGAAGGTCTTCCACGACATGATCGACACGATGGTGTTGCACCCCGACGTGGCGGCCTTCCGCAAGGTGATCGAGGACGTCGGACTGCTGAAGGCGGGGGAGCCGTTCACCGACCAGGAGGTGGAGGACTACTTCGGCCACTTCTACGAGTTCGTGCTCGAGGACCAGGTGACGACGATCGACGAGGCCTACGCCTCGGAGACCGTGCGTCAGGTCTTCGACCTCACGGGACCCCACGGTGACATCATGAAGGCGGCCAACGTCCCGCCCAGCTTCGTCATCATCCAGCGCATCAACCTCGGCCTCTACGCGGTGCTCGGCGAGTTGCGGGCCACCGCCAACTGGCGTCGCATCGCCGAGGAGATCTGGCCCTTCGTGGACGGCGCCCCCTCGACCCCGCTCGGCGAGGAGGAGGCGGCGTGGCGGCGCCGCGCCGGCCGGTAGCGCCGGCGGGGCCGGGGCGACGTGGGGCCGACGGCCCACCGTGGGCCGCCGGGAAGGGTCCGATCGGCCCATTCACGTACCGACCGGTCACACGTACCTTCGAAGGCATGGGGACCAACGCCGAGCAGATCGTGTTGTGGGTGACCTCGTGGCCCGAGCTGGGGCTCCCCCCGGCAGCCGCTGACTTCTTCACCGCCGACGCCATCTACGAGAACGTCCCCGTACAGGGTTCCGAGGTGCTCGGCCCGCTCGCCATCGGCGAGACCCTCGTCAGCTTCCGCTCCCTCTTCGACCACATCGAGGTCGAGGTGACCGCGGTGGCCGAGCAAGGCGACCTGGTCATGGTGGAGCGCATCGAGCGCTACGTGCTGCTCGACGGCGTGACCCTGGAGATGGACGTGATCGGCGCCTTCGAGCTGCGGGACGGGCTCATCTGCGCCTGGCGGGACTACTGGGAGGTCGCCCCGACCCCCATCCTCGCCCCCGAGCCGCTCGCCGCCTGAGTCCCCGGGCCCACCGGACTGGGCCGTCCGGCCCAGGGAAATGTTCACTGAGCGTGGGCAATTTGCCCACATAGTGAGAAAAGTGGTCTAGGGTCTTCGGCATGGAGCAACGGGGACTTGAGCGGGAATCCTGGGTTTCTCTGGCCGACGAGGCGCCGGCGCCGGTCAAGGACGATCTCGTCCTCGACCTGCGCGAGGGCGCCGTCATCGATCTGCGAGGTCTCGACGCCCCGGCGTGGCAGGCCGAGCCCGAACTGCCGAGCCTCGCGCCGGCCGTGGACGACCCCAACCACGTGCCCCTGGTGGGCAGTCGGTGGGTGCTGTTGGTGGCGCTGGCCCTGCTCAACGTCCTCGACCTCATCACCACCCGGGCGGTGCTGGCCGCCGGCGGCACCGAGGCCAACCCGGTCATGGCGCCGATCATCCACCACCCCTACGCCCCCCTGTTGGTGAAGACCGGCGGCGTGGCCCTGGTGGCCTTCGTGGTCAACTGCTGCCCGCCGGACTCCAAGGTGGTGAACCGGGCGCTCGCCGGCTCGGTGCTGGCCTACGCGGCCATCGTCAGCTGGAACATGGTGAACCTGCTCGTCGCCGGCGCCTGAGCACGATCCGGCGGGGCCTGCGCCTCGCGGCCGAAATTAGAACCGGTTACCCTTCGGCGCGATGACGACCTCCTCCGGCACGCGCGGCCTGCTCATCGGTGGCTCCTGGGTCGAGGGCTCAGGGGGCGGCTACGAGGTGGTGAACCCGGCCACCGAGCAGGTGGTGGGTGTGGCCCCCGAGGCCACCGCCGAGGACGCCCGGGCGGCCGCAACCGCGGCGGCGGACGCCTTCCCGGCCTGGTCGCGCACGGCGCCCGAGGAGCGGGCCGCCCTGCTCGACAAGGTGGGCGATCTCCTCGAAGCCCGCATTGCCGACCTCGTGCCCCTGGTCCAGGCCGAGACCGGCGCCACCCTCGCGGTCACCAATTCCCTCCAGATCCCCCAGGCCATCACCCGCTTCCGCCGGTACGCCAAGGGGGCGCTCGAGCCCACCCGCATCGCCCTCCCACCGGGCCAGCAGGCGGCGACGCCGCTCGCGCCCGGCGGCCTCATCAGTGCCGTGGCGGTGCGCCAACCGGTCGGTGTGGTGGCCGCGATCACCTCCTACAACTTCCCCCTGACCAACATGGCGGGCAAGATCTGCCCGGCGCTGGCTATGGGCAACACCGTGGTGGTGAAGCCCGCCCCCCAGGACCCACTCGCCGTGATCGAGCTGATGGCCATCATGGAGGAGGCGGGCTTTCCGCCTGGTGTGGTCAACCTCGTGAACTCGTCGACCCCCGTGGCCGCGGAGGCGCTCGTGGCCGCTCCCGAGGTCGACATGATCAGCTTCACCGGCAGCACCGCGGTGGGCCGCCACATCGGCTCGGTGGCCGGCGGGGAGATGAAGCGCCTGCTGCTCGAGCTCGGCGGCAAGGGTGCCAGCATCATCTTCGACGACGCCGACCTCGACGCCGCGGTGTCCGGCACGGGCAGCACCTGGGCCTTCCACTCGGGTCAGATCTGCACGGCGCCGACGCGGGTGCTCGCCCAGCGGGGCGTCTACGACCAGGTGGTCGAGCGCCTCGGCGCCTTCGCCGGCTACCTGAAGGTGGGTGACCCGCTCGATGCGGACACCATCGTGGGCCCGCTGATCACCGAGGTGCACCGCGACCGGGTGCGGGGCTTCATCGAGTCCGGCACCGCGGCCGGCGCCACGCTGGTGGCCGGCGGCGAGGCCGCCGTGCCCGACACCGGCTGGTACGTCGCCCCCACGCTGCTGGCCGACGCCACCGTCGACATGGCCGTCACCCAGGAGGAGGCCTTCGGGCCTGTCGTGGTGGTGGTGCCCTTCGACGACGAGGACGAGGCCGTGGCCCTCGCCAACGCCACGGCCTTCGGGCTCTACGACTACGTGTGGAGCGGGGACGCCAACCGGGCCTTCAACGTCGCCGGGCAGCTGCGCAGCGGCAACGTGGGCATCAACACGCTCCAGCGCAACCACGAGGCACCCTTCGGTGGCTTCAAGCAGAGCGGGGTCGGCCGTGACGGGGGCTCGTTCGGCCTGCACGCCTACAGCGAGCTCCAGTCCGTGGTGTGGTCGTCATGAGCAGCGACACCCCGCTCGACCTCGCGGTCATGGGCGGCACCGTGGTCGACGGCTCGGGCCTGCCCCGCCGCCGCGCCGACGTGGGCGTCAAGGACGGCCGCATCGTCGAGGTCGGCTTCGTCGATGCCGGAGACGCCGCCGAGGTGGTCGACGCCGAGGGCCTGGTCGTGGCACCGGGCATCGTCGACGCCCACACCCACTACGACCCGCAGCTCACCTTCGACCCGTACGCCACCTCCTCGTGCTTCCACGGGGTCACCACCGTGCTCGCCGGCAACTGCGGGTTCTCCATCGCCCCCACCCGGGTCGACGACCGTCCGTTCATCACCCAGATGTTCGCCCGGGTCGAGGGCATGTCCCCCAAGGCCCTCGAGGGGCTGCCGTGGGACTTCGAGACCTTCCCCGAGTACCTCGCCGCCCGCGAGGGCCGCCTCGGGGTGAACCTGGCCTGCTACGTCGGCCACTCGGCCGTGCGCCGCTTCGTCATGGGCGACGCCGCCCAGGAGCGCGAAGCCACCGAGGACGAGGTCGCGGCCATGGTGCGCATCGTGGGCGAGGCGATGGAGGCCGGCGCCGCCGGTTTCTCGTCGTCGCACGCACCGACGCACTTCGACTCCCACGACCGCCCCGTGCCCAGCCGCCTCGCCGGCGACGCCGAGCTCGAGGCGCTGGTCGCCGAGGCGGGCCGTCACAACGGGGGCACCATCGCCTACCTGCCGTTCGGGTCCATCGGGGGCCTCGACGACGCGGGCGAGGAGCAGCTCATCCGCCTGAGCCTGCTGAGCCGCATGCCGGTGATCATCCAGGGCCTGGGCGCCCGTTCCAAGGTCGACGCCCCCACCGCCGGGTGGGACAGCGCCAAGCGCTTCGTCGACGGCGCCACCGAGCGCGGTGCCGCCGTGTACTCGCTGCTGATGGCCAAGCCCTTCGACCGCACCTTCACCCTGGCCGGCGGCACCAGCCTGTACCAGGGCGTGCTCGAGTTGAACCGCCTGTTCACCGAGGCCGAGACCGTCGAGGAGCGGGCCGCCATGCTCCGCGACGAGTCCTTCCGGGCCGCGATCCGTGGCTCGGTGGACCACCCGAACAAGGACCCCGACAAGGGGCCGACCCTCCCGCCGCCCCACTGGGACAACCTCGTGGTCAACCAGGTGGCCCGGCCCGAGAACGAGGCCTTCGTCGGCCGCTCGATCCGCGAGATCGCCGCCGAGCGGGGGGTCGGGGGGGAGCGCGCCGTGGAGGAGGACGTCCTCGCCGAGATCGCCCTCGCCGACGACCTCGCCACCGAGTTCGTCTGGCGCACCGAGTCGCCGGAGTGGCGTGAGGGCACCCGCCTCGCGCAACTGGACCCGCACATGCTGCTCGGGACGTCCGACGGCGGCGCCCACCTCGATCGCGACGACGGCGCCGAGTGGACCAGCTACTTCCTGCGCTACTGGGTCCGCGAGTGGGGGGCCTGGACCCTCGAGGAGGGCATCCGCCAGCTCACCCAGTGGCCGGCGGCGCTGTTGGGCTTCGCCGACCGCGGCATGGTGCGACCGCACTTCGCCGCCGACCTGATGGTGTTCGACCCGGACACCATCAGCCCGGACCGCAAGGAGTTCGTGCACGACTTCCCCAACGGGGAGGGCCGCTTCACCTCCCGGCCCACGGGCGTGCACGCCACCATCGTCAACGGTGTGCCCATCGTGCGCGACGGGGCGCTGGTCGAGGGCGCCGGCCTTCCGGGCCAGGTGCTGCGGCCCCGCACCGCCTTCGCCCGGTAGGCCCGCCATAGGAACCACAGGAGAACCCATGCTCGAAGGACGGACCCTCTGGGAGCTCATCGAGCGGCGGGCGGCCGAGACGCCCGACGCGGAGATGGCCGTCGACGAGGACGGCCGGCGCCTCACGTTCGCCGGGTACGCCGCCGACGTCGAGACGGCCGCGGCGGGTCTCGCCGCCATGGGCCTGGCCGAGGGCGACGTGGTGTCGTGGCAGCTGCCGACCTGGATCGAGTCGCTCGTGCTGGTCGGCGCGCTGGCCCGCCTCGGGATCACCCAGAACCCGATCCTGCCCATCTACCGCAAGCGCGAGGTCGGCTTCGTCGCCCGCCAGGCGGGCACCAAGCTGCTGGTGGTGCCCTCGACGTGGAAGGGCTTCGACTTCGAGGCCATGGCCCGCGAGATCGCCGGCGAGGTCGACGGCCTCGAAGTGCTGGTGTGCGACCGCACCCTGCCCGCGGGCGACCCCGCCACCCTCCCGCCGGCGCCGCCCACCCCGGACGACCCCGACGACCTCCCGGTGCGCTGGCTCTTCTACACCTCGGGCACCACGGCCGACCCCAAGGGCGCCCGCCACACCGACGCCACCATCGCCGCCATCGCCCGGGGCATGGGCGAGCGGTACGAGGTGACCGAGGCGGACCGGGGCGCCATGGTGTTCCCCTTCACCCACATCGGGGGCATCACCTGGCTGCTCACGGGCCTGATGTTCGGCAGCGCCAGCATCCTGGTCGAGGCCTTCGATCCGTCGACCACCATCGGCGTCCTCGGGCAGGAGGGGGTGACCCTCGCCGGCGCGGGCACCCCGTTCCACATGGCCTACCTCGCCGCCCAGCGGGCCAACCCCGACACGCCGCTGTTCCCGGACGTCCGAGCGCTGCCCGGTGGCGGCGCCCCCAAGCCCAAGGGCCTCCACGACGACGTGAAGGCCGAGATGGGCGGGGTCGGCATCCTGTCGGGCTACGGGCTCACCGAGGCCCCCATCCTCACCCTCGTGGCGGTCGGCGACCCCGACCAGAAGAAGTCCGACACCGAAGGGCGGCCCATGCCCGGCGTCGACCTGCGCATCGTCACCCTCGACGGGCGCATCGCCGGCCCGAACGAGGAGGGCGAGATCCGGGCTAAGGCGCCGCAGCTGATGAAGGGCTACCTCGACGCCGCTCTGGACGAGGACGCCTTCGACGAGGACGGCTACTTCCGCACGGGGGACCTCGGCGAGCAGGACGAGGACGGCTACGTCACCATCACCGGACGCCTCAAGGACATCATCATCCGAAAGGGCGAGAACATCTCGGCCAAGGAGGTGGAGGACCTGCTCTTCACCCATCCGAAGGTGGCCGACGTCGCGGTGATCGGCCTGCCCGACGCGGCCTCAGGTGAGCGGGCCTGCGCGGTCGTGGTGCTCAACGACGTCGGCGAGCCGCTCACCTCCGACGAGATGCGCGACCACCTCACGGGCGAGGGCCTGATGATCCAAAAGGTGCCCGAGCAGCTCGAGATCGTCGACGCCCTGCCCCGCAACCCGACGGGCAAGGTGGTCAAGCACGAGCTCCGCGCCACCTACGCCGACTGAGCGACCTGGCTCGGCGAGCGAGGGACGAGCGGGCCTCGACGATGCACGGAGCCTGGCCCTTCGCCGAGCGTGCCCAGCGCCAGTGCCGGGCCAGGCGACGACGCGATCAGAACAGGTAGGGGGGCAGCAGGCCGCCGAAGTGGTCGTCGACCTTGGCCACGCCGGCCAGGCCACCAGCGCCCCGGACCAGGCGGACGCTGCCCCCTTCGGTGAGGCCGGAGCGCCCGACCGGCGCGGTGGCGGACCCGGGGACGACCGTGATGACCCCGGTGGCCGCGGCGCCCAAGGCACGCTCGGTCGGGGCGGTGGCCACCAGGTCGGCGACGCCGTCGCCGTTGACGTCCCCGGTGGCAACGGACCGACCGAGGCGCGCCGCGGGCTTGGCCGCGCCGGCGATCTCGGGCAGGCCCGAGCTGAGCACGCTGGGCGTGGTGCCGACCACCAGCACCGATCCGGCATCGCGCACCGAGCCCACGTCCTTGCCGGGGATGCCCGCGAGGATCTCGGCCCGGCCGTCCCCGTCGACGTCGCCGACGGCGACCGAGGCGCCCAAGAGGTCGTTGGCGCGCGGAGCGCCGGCGCTCCCGCGGCTCCCGGACCAGAACTGACGGGACTCCGCCGCGGCCAGCCCCGTCTCGGAGCCGGGCACCACGAGGAGGGCGCCGTCGTTCACGGCCCCGGCATCCTCGCCGGGGACACCGATCACGAGGTCGGCGACGCCGGCTCCGTCGAGGTCGCCGATGGCGAGCGCGGTGCCGAGGACGTCGTCGCGCTCGGAGCGGCCGGCGATTCCGGCCTTGCCCGCGCGCACCAGGCGGCTGGCGGCGCGGTCGAGGCCCGTGGCGGACCCGCCCACCACGAGGACCTCGCCGGCGTTCGTGGCCTGGCCGATGTCCTGGCCCGGCACGCCGATGGCGAGGTCGTCGTGGCCGTGCCCGTCGAGGTCGCCGGCGACGACCGCGGCGCCGAGGAGGTCGCCGCCCTGGCTGCGGCCGGCCAAGCCGTCACGGCCGGCCACGAGCTCCTGCGCGCCCGCGTTGGTGAGCCCGGTGGCCGAGCCGCGGACGACGGCGACGACACCCGCATCGGTGGCGCCGGTGTCGTCTCCCGGGGCGCCGACGGCGAGGTCGTCGTAGCGGTCGCCGTCGAAGTCGCCGCTGGTCAGCGAAGCCCCCATCTGGTCGCCGCCCCGAGAGGTGCCGGGGAGGCCGCTGCCGCTCCATCGCTGCCGCGCGGCCGACGGCACCAGCCCGGACGCGCTCCCGGGGATCACGATGACCGCGCCGGCGTCGACGCCGCCGCTCGTGTCCTCGCCCGGCACGCCGACGGCGAGATCGTCGAAGCCGTCACCGTTGAAGTCGCCCGTCGTCACGGCGGCACCGAAGCGGTCGTCCGACTCGGCGGTGCCCACGAGACCGCCCATTCCGGGGACCAGCTGGCGGCTCCCTGCCGTGACCACACCGTCGGCCGAGCCGAGGGCCACGACGACCGCACCGGCGTTCGTGGCGCGTCCGGTGTCCTTGCCGGGCACGCCGGCGGCGAGGTCGTCGAAGCCGTCGCCGTCGAAGTCGCCCGTGGCCACCGCGGGCCCGCCCCACTGGCGCGGGGTGGGGGGCACGGGTGACGCGAAGCTGTCATTGCGCATGTCCGTCCCGAACGGGACCGAGCGCCAGCTCGTGTACCCGAAGGCGCCGGGGTAGCGGACCTCCTCGGTGCCCACCCAGCCGATCATCGGGCCGAGGTCCTTGGAGGTGCCGAGAGGACGCTGCTCGTCGTAGTGCAGGTGCGGTGAGTTGGACGAGCCCGTGTTGCCCGAGCGGCCCAGGACGGCGCCGCGTTCGACGGTCTGGCCCACGTTCACCGCGACCGACGACAGGTGGAGGTAGCGGGAGTAGATGCCGTCCGGGTGGCGCACGGTGACGTAGAGGCCGCGGGCGTCGCTGTCGGTTCGCCGGGCCTCCTGGACGACACCCGGGCCGCTGGCGTTGACGGTGGAGCCCACGGGCATGCCGATGTCGATGGCCGGGTAGCCGTGGTGGCCGCCGCAGATCCCCGGCGAGGGGTTCGACTGGGTGCACCACACCTCATAGGTGCCGAGATAGGGGACCGCCGATGCCGACTCGTCCGCCTCGGCGGGGCCCACCTCGGTGCTGGTGATGCCCAACTCGGCCGGCGCGGTCTCCTCGTGGGGGTGCTGGGCGCCGCCGGCCTCCGGAGCCGCCACCGTGGTCGAAGTGCTCGTCGAGGTGCTGGTGGGTGCGGGCTGGGCGTCGGCGGCGAGGGGCCCGAGCACCGTCACGATCAGTGAGGCGAGGACGACGAGGAGCGGCACCGCCCGGGCGCGAAGCACAGACACAACGCCTCCATGGTGGTCGCTAGGGTGCGCCCGTGACCAGTCATGCGCCGCCCCGGCACTTCAACCTGGCCGACATCTGGGAGTGCGCCGCCGGCGTCGTGCCCCATCGCGAGGCCCTCGTCGTGGTCGGCGGTCCGAACGGCCGGCGCCTCACCTACGGCGAGCTCGAGGCCCGGGCCAACCGGCTCGCCCACGCGCTCGTCGAGCGGGGCGTCGGGCCCGGCGACCACGTGGGCTGCTATCTACGCAACGGCTCGGAGTACGTCGAGGCCTTCCTCGCCGCCTTCAAGATCCGGGCCGTCCCCATCAACGTGAACTACCGCTACGTCGCCGACGAGCTGGCCTACCTCTTCGACGACGCCGACCTGGTCGCCGTCGTGCACCACGCCGAATTCGCCGACCGGGTGGCCGAGGTGGCACCGGGCCTGCCCGGCCTGCGGACCTACCTGTCGGTGGCCGACGGCACCGAGGGCGTGGACGCGGCGCTCGCCGCAGTGGGCGCCGAGGACTACGAGGCGGTGCTGGACGCGTCGTCGCCGGAGGGCGGCTTCCCCGAGCGCAGCGGCGACGACCACTACGTGCTCTACACGGGCGGCACCACGGGGATGCCCAAGGGCGTGGTCTGGCGTCAGGAGGACGCGTTCTTCGCCTGCATCGGCGGCGGCGACCCCACCCGCTACGAGGGCACCGTCGAGCGCCCCGAGGAGTTGTTGGCCCGGGTACAGGACACCGACACCCCCTTCACCTTCCTCCCGGTGGCGCCGCTGATGCACGCGGCGGCGCAGTGGACGTCGATGTCGTGGCTCTACGCCGGCGGCAAGGTCATCCTGATGCCCGGCTCGCTCGACCCGGACGCCATCTGGCGCGCCGTGGGCGACGAGGGCGTCAACCTCCTGGTGGTGGTGGGCGACGCCGTGGCCCGTCCCCTCCTCGACGCGTGGGAGGCCGGCGGGGGCGCCGACACCTACGACACCTCGTCCCTCATGGCCATCGGCTCGGGTGGCGCTCCGCTCACGCCGGCACTGCGCCGCCGCCTCGCCGCGACCTTCCCCAACTGCGTCATCAACGACGGCTTCGGCTCGTCCGAGACCGGTGCACAGGGGGCCCGGCAGGGCCTCAGCGCCGACGACCCCGACGACGGCCCGCCCAAGTTCAACCCGCTCGATGACAACACCCTGGTGCTCGACGACGAGCTGCGACCGGTCGAGCCGGGCTCAGGGGTCACCGGCCGGGTGGCGCTGCGCGGCCACATCCCCCTCGGCTACCACAAGGACCCCGAGAAGACCGCCCAGACCTTCGTCGAGGCCGGCGGCCACCGCTGGGTGGTGACCGGGGACATGGCCCGGGTCGAGGCCGACGGCACCATCGTCCTGCTGGGCCGTGGATCGGTGTGCATCAACACCGGCGGGGAGAAGGTGTACCCCGAGGAGGTCGAGGCGGTGCTCAAGGCGCACGACGACGTCTACGACGCGGTGGTGGTGGGCGTCGAGGACGAGCGCTGGGGTCAGACCGTGGCCGCGGTCGTACAGGCGGCGCCGGGGGCGGCGCCCGACACCGAGACCCTCGTGCAGCACTGCAAGGCCCACCTGGCCGGCTACAAGGTGCCCCGGGCCGTCACCCTGGTCGACGAGGTCGTGCGTTCGCCCGTGGGAAAGGCCGACTACCGCTGGGCCAAGGCGGTGGCCGGCGGCGCCTGACCGCGTTCAATCCTTCGGCGCCGCCTTCTTGGCGGTGGCCTTCTTGCGGGGGGCGCGCTTCTTCGCGGGCGGTGGGGGCGGGTCGAGGGCGGCCGCGGCCTCCGCCTCGCGCTCGGCCAGCACCGCGTCCGCGGCCGCCCGCAGGTCCTTCACCGCCTGGCCGAAGCCGTCGGCGAGCGACCAGAGGTCGGGCGCGGTCTCGGTGCAGCCGATGACGCCGAAGTCCATGTTGCCCATGTTCGACAGCACGGTGATGTTGAGGCCGGCGCCCTCGATGAGGGGGCCGAACGGGTAGACCGCGACGACGCGGGCGCCGGCGCAGTAGAGCGGGATGGGCGGGCCCGGGACGTTCGAGATGACGAGGTTCTGCACCGGCCGGTGGTGGCTGGCCAGTCCCATGCTCGAGTACAGGCGCATGGCCCGGTTGAACAGCACCGGGGGAGCGAACTGCGTGAGGTCCCGCAGGACGTCGGCCCCGATGGCGTTGTGCATCTCCTTGGCCGCCGTGGTGTCCTCGCGGATCTCGAGGAGCTGGTCGACGGGGTCCTCGAGCTGCACCGGGAGGCGCACGGCCATGCTCGACACCTGGTTGGTGCCCTCCTGGGTGCCCTCGCCGTGGACCGACACCGGCTCCATGGAGACGAGCGGCTTGTCGGGCAGGTCGTCGTGGTCTTGCAGGTAGCGGCGCAGGGCGATGGTGCAGGCGGCCAGCACCACGTCGTTGATCTTGACGTCGAAGGTCTTCTTCACGACGTGCAGGTCGTCGAAGTCGGCCTGGCCGAAGGCCACCGAGCGGTGGGGGGTGAGCGCTCCGGTGAACTTGGTCTTGGGGGCGGTGAAGGGCAGGGCCGGCGCCCGCTCGCCGTCGTCGCGGCCGATGGCGGAGGTGGCCGTGCGCACCACGGTCGAGCCGAGGCGGCCGAGGCCCCGCAGCCCGCGGAGCGGGTCGATGAGGCGGTCGCGTCCCGCTTCGGCGAGCAGCTCGAGATCGGAGGGGATGCGGTCGGGCTTCCACTCCTCGACGGGCGGTGGCGGCTCGGGGGCGTCAGGCTCGAGGTCGAAGAGCTGGCTCATCAGGTCGGCGCCCGTGACGCCGTCGATGCAGGCATGGTGGACCTTGCAGATCAGGGCCACGGTCCCGTCGGCGGCGCCCTCGACGACGATGGTCTCCCAGAGGGGCTTGCCCCGGTCGAGGGCCCGGCCGGCCACGTCGCCGATGATGTCGGCGAGCTCCTCACGGCCGCCCGGGGGCGGGACGGCCATGCGGTGGACGTGGTTGGTGATGTCGAAGTCGGGGTCCTCGATGAACACCGGGTCGTTCAGGTGGAACGGGACGGTGAGCAGGCGCCGCCGGTACGGCGGGAGGAGGTGGATGCGAGAGGCGAGCATCTCCCGGATGGCCTCGAACGAGTAGCCGCCGTGCATGGTCGACGGGTCGACGATGATCACGCCCGTCACGTGCATGTGGCTGCTGGGCGTCTCCATGTACAAGAACGCGGCGTCGATGGGTGCCAGTCGGTTCATGTCCCCGCTCCTCGTCGTTCGTCTGTGCGCCCGAGGGGCACGGCCCCCGCCCCCCGGGGCGACCATGGTGTCACCTGGCGCAGGCCGTGGCCCGGTTGCTGATGCTGGGGCCCCGCCGCCACTGGCGGAACAGGTGGGCGTCGATGCCGTTGGTGAGGTAGCAGAACGACAGGCCCGTGGCCGGGTCCGCCCACGCCACCTGGCCACCTGCACCGTTGTGCCCGAAGGCCGCCGGCGAGAGGGTGCGCCCCATCCCACGCATCGAGGCCTTGCCGTCGTCGCCCGCCACCACCAGGCCGATGGTGCGGTTGGCGGCCACCCCGGTCATGGGGTCGGGGAAGGTGTTGCGGACGTTGCTGGTGACGTCGGCCAGCAGGGCCGGGTCCCACCGCTCGCCAGGGTTCGCGAGCAACGCCTGGTAGAAGCGGGCCACGTCGGCGGCGGTGGACACCGCACCACCACCGGGGACGCCGACCGCCACGTTCTCCGGGCTGGACAGGGTGACGAACATGTCGTCGGTCAGGCCGCCCGTGAGCGCGTCGAGCGTGGCGCCGGCGATGCCCGTCACCTGCTCCACCTCTTCCATGGTGGGAGGCTCGCCCACCTTGACCACCCGTTTCACGTTCCCCTGGTCCTCGGGGGGAACGCCGAGGCGGAACTGCTCGAGGCCCAGGGGCTCGATCACCCGGCGGTGCACCGCCGCGCGGAAGTCCTCGCCGTCGAGGCGCTCGATGATCTCGGCCAGCACCCAATGGGCCGAGGTGGCGTGGTACTCGAAGCGGGTGCCGGGCTCCCAGTTGAGCCGCCAGTTCGAGAACGCGGCGAGACGTGCCTCGCGATCGGCCCAGTCGGGTGGCCCCAGCGGCGCGTACGGGAACCCGCTCGTGTGGAGGAGCACCTGTTCCACGGTCACCACGTCCTTGCCGTTGGTGGCGAACTCGGGGATGAGCTCGACCACCCGCTGCGTCACGTCGAGGCGGCCCTCGGCCAGCAACTGCCACACGGCCGCCGCCACCACGGGCTTGGTGCTGGAGAAGATGAGGAAGCGGCTGTCGGCGGTGGCGTCGCCGAAGGCCTCGTGGAGGACGAGCTCGCCATGCTGGGCCACCGCCACCTGGCACGCCGGGAGCAGGCCCTCGTCGATCTCCCGTCGGCAGCGTTCGAGCAGGGCGGCGGTGGCGTCGGGCACGGCCGCGCAGGGTAGTGCCCGCGTTCTCAGCGTTTTCTCAGGAGGACCCGCTTGACTCCGGGCCATGAGCAACCCTGTCGACCCCACCGAACCGATGGAGCCCGTGGCCGGCGCCCCCGCCGCCGCGGCCGATGCCGCCGAGTCCGCACCGCCTCCGCCCCCGCCGGCAGCGGCGGCGGCGCCCGCGGCGGCTGGGCCGGCCGGTCACCGAGGCGGCCTCGTGACCCTCGCGTGGTGGTGGCTGGCCCTCGGCGCCCTCGGCTTCCTGCTGCTCGGCAGCCTGCTCACCTTCGTGGGCACCAAGGCGAGCGATGACGGCCACGACGGCGGTCGCGGTCGGATGGAGGCCCACTTCGGTCCTGACCAGGGCCCGATGGGTCCCGGTCAGAGGGGCCCGGGCCAGATGGGCCCGGGCCAGATGGGCCCGGGCCAGAGCGGTCCCGGCTTCGGTCAGGGTGGCGGCCCC
Organism: Acidimicrobiales bacterium; assembly: GCA_016794585.1. Taxonomy (NCBI): domain Bacteria; kingdom Bacillati; phylum Actinomycetota; class Acidimicrobiia; order Acidimicrobiales; species Acidimicrobiales bacterium. The sequence continues at coordinate 192,907 of JAEUJM010000005.1, read as the reverse complement.
CAGTTCGGCCCGCCCGAGCAGTTCCAGGACGAGCGCGGTGACGACTCCTCGGAGCAGGGGGACGACCGGAGCAGTGACGACAGCGACTCGGGCGACGACACCACCGACACCACCGAGGCCGACGGCGGCGACGGCTCGAACTGACGTGGTGCCGGTCGGGTCTCAGTGGACGGGTAGGCGGAAGCCCACCGCCGCCCCTCCACTCGGGGCCCGGCCGGCGATGACCCGGCCGCCGTGGTCCTCCACGATCTGGCGCACGATGGCGAGGCCGAGGCCCGAGCCCGGCCGGCTGCGGGCGGCGTCCGCCCGGTAGAAGCGGTCGAACACCCGGGCCAGGTCGGCCTCGTCGATGCCGGGGCCCTCGTCGCTCACCACCAGCGCGCCGTCGGCGAGGCGCACATCGATGGTGCCGCCGGGTGGGCTCCACTTCGCGGCGTTGTCGAGGAGGTTGCCCACGGCCCGCTCGAGTCGACTGGGCCGGCCGTCCACGGTGGTGGGGGCGAGGTCACAGCGCACGGCGTGGCCGGTGCGGCGCTCGGTGCGTCGGGCGAGGCGCTCGACGAGGGCGTCGAGGCGCACCGGCTCGATCGGCTCGACCGCCTGGCCCTCCTCGGTGGCCAGGTCCACGAGCTCGGTCACGAGGGCGCTCAGCTCACCCATCTCTGCCTTCAGGTCGACGAGCAGCTCGGCTCGGTCCTCGGGGGGCAGCTCGTCGAGGCGGTCGAGCAGGTCCACGTTGGTCCGCAGGCTGGTCAGCGGCGTGCGCAACTCGTGGCTGGCGTCACTGATGAGCTGGTGCTGCTGCTGGCGGGACGCGCGCAGCGCCCGGAGCATCTCGTTGAAGCGCTCCGCGAGGTTGCCGACCTCGTCGTGGCGCTCGACCTCGATCTCCGAGCTGAGGTCGCGGTCGGTGGCGACCCGATCGACCGCGGCGGCGAGGTCGTCCACCGGGCGCAGGGAGCGGCGGGCGACCGCCCAGCCGACGAGCCCCGCGCCGGCGACCCCGACGGCACCGAGGAGCAGGTAGATCAGGGTGAGCCGGGCGATGGTGTCGTCGAGGCCGGTGACCGACCGGGCGAGCTGGACGGCCCGGCCGTCACGCAGGGAGACGGTGAGGATGCGCACGTGGTCGCCGTTGATCTCCGCGTCGCGGAAGTACGCCTCCTCGATGCCGGCAGCCACGTCCAGGTCGCGCTCGGTGAGGCCGGTGCCGGGGGTGACCTCGACGCCGTCGACCACGTTGCCCTCCTCGTCGAAGATGCGCGTGGAGGTGTCGCCGGCACCCAGGGGGTCACGCGGGGGCCCGGGTCCGCCGCGACGGGGGTCGGCCACGGCCAGGGCCCGTTGCTGGAGGGCCTCGTCCACCCCGTTGCGCAGCTCGTTGCGGGTGGTGAGGGTGGCCACCACGGCCACGAGCACCACCGAGCAGCCCACGGCCACCGCCACGAGGACGGTCAGGCGGGTGCGGAGGTTCACGGGCGGCCGCCGGTGCCGGTCACGAGGTGCGGGCCACGTAGCCCACGCCCCGCACCGTCTGGATGAGGCGGGGCTCGCCCTCCGCCTCGGTCTTGCGCCGCAGGTACCCGATGTACACGTCGAGCGAGTTCGACGACGTGGCGAAGTCATACCCCCAGATGCGGTCCATGATCAGCTCCCGGGTGAGCACCTGGCCGGCGTTGGCCACCAGCAGCTCGAGCAGCGAGAACTCGGTGCGGGTGAGCGCCACCTCCCGCTCCCCGCGGCGGACGATGCGGCTGGTGGGGTCGAGGGTGAGGTCGGCGAGGGTGTGCGGGGAACCGTCCTCCGCCGGCGCGGCCCGACGGAGCAGGGCCCGCAGGCGGGCCAGCAGCTCCTCGAGGGCGAAGGGCTTGACCAGGTAGTCGTCGGCGCCGGCGTCGAGGCCGGCGACCCGTTCGCTGAGGCGGTGCTTGGCGGTGAGCACGAGCACCGGTGTGCGGTCGCCCCGCTCCCGGAGCGTGCGGCACACCTCGATCCCGTCGAGGCGGGGCATCATCACGTCGAGGACGATCGCGTCGGGCGGCGCCTCCGCGACGGAGCGCAGCGCCTCCACCCCGTCCTCGGCCAGCGCCACCTCGTGGCCCTCGAGCAGGAGCGCGCGGCGGATGGCCTGGCGGACGCCGGCGTCGTCGTCCACCACCAAGACCCGCACCCCTCGCTCCGGCACGGGCCAAGCATCGCGCCCGAAGCTGAGAACCCCATGAGAACGACCTCCGCGTCGTCTCCGCGTCATCATGGGGCGGTGCGCGTTCTGGTGACGGGGGGGACGGGGTTCGCGGGCAGCCACGCGGCGGCGGCGCTGGGCGCCGCCGGCCACGACGTGCGGTTGCTCGTGCGCGACCCCGCCAAGGTCGACCGGGTGTTCGGCGCGCTCGGCGCTCCGGGCCCCGACCGGGTGGTGGGCGACGTGCTCGACCCGGCATCGATCGAGCGGGCCCTCGACGGCTGCGACGCCGTGGTCCACGCCGCCGCGATCGTCACGAACGAGCGGCGTCGGGCCGAGGAGGTCCTGCGCACCAACCCCGAGGCGGCGCGCAACGTGCTCGCGGCCGCGGCCGCAGCGGGCGCCGACCCCATCGTCCACGTCTCGAGCGTGGCCTCGCTGTTCCCGCCGCCGGGGCCCGTGATCGATCTCGACACCCCGATGGCGGCGCCGACCAGCGCGTACGGCCGTTCGAAGGTCGGCGCCGAGCAGGTGGCCCGAGGGCTCCAGGAGGACGGCGCCCCGGTCACCATCGTCTACCCGGGCGGGATCTGGGGCCCGGACGACCCGACCCTCACCGAGCAGGTGCGGGCCGCCGGCACCCTGGTGCGCAGCGGCCTGCCGATGACCACGGGCGGCATGACCGTGCTCGACGTCCGCGACCTCGCCACGGTCATCACCCGCGCCGTCGAGCCCGGGCAGGGTCCCCGCCGGTTCCTCCTCGGCGGCCACTTCTTCACCACCGAGGCGCTGGCCGACCTGATGGTCGAGGTGTGCGGCCGCTGCCGGCGCATCCCGTCGCCGCCGCGCCTGCTGCGCACCGTGGGCCGGTTCAACGACCTGCTGATGCGGGTGATCCCCGCCAACCTGAGCATCACCTACGAGGGCATGGTCTTCCTCACCAAGGGGGTGCCGACGGACGACTCGGCCACCCTCGCCGCCCTCGACGTGACCCTGCGACCGGCGGCCGAGACCGTGGCCGACACCCTGCGCTGGCTGCTCGCCGAGGGCCACCTGAAGCCCAAGGACGTCCCCCGGTTGTCCTGACCCCGCAGACGGGGTGCCTACACTCGGCCGTGGTGGGGGAAGGAAGTGCAGTCGTGGACGCCGCGGCACCGGAAGGACCCCTGTTGCCCCTGGGGCGGCGGGTCGAGCTGCCCGGCCGCGGGCGCACCTTCGTCCGCGAAGTGGAAGGGCCGCCCGGCGCCCCGACCCTGCTGCTGCTGCACGGGTGGATCGCCAGCGCCGGCCTCAACTGGTTCCAGGTGTACGAGACGCTCGGCCGGCACTTCCGCATCATCGCCCCGGACCTGCGTGGCCACGGCCGCGGCATCCGGGCCCTGCGCCGGTTCCGCCTGGCCGACTGTGCCGACGACGCCGCCGCGCTGATCGACGAGCTGGACGCCGGCCCTGTCATCGCCGTGGGCTACTCGATGGGCGGTCCGGTGTCGCAGCTGCTCTGGAAGCGCCACCCCGAGAAGGTGCGGGGGCTCGTGCTGTGCGCCACCGGGCATTCGTTCGTGAAGGGCGGGCGCGAGCGGTACGTCTTCACGAGCACCATGGCCACGCTGGCCGCCACCACCCGCATGGGGCAGCTGGCCGCCCACCTGCCCAGTCGCTCGGTGCAGCGGCTCATGCCCATCCGCCAGGATCGGGCCCGTCCCAACTCGCTCCAGCGCTGGGCGGCGGCGGAGATGCGCCGCCACGACCCGCGTGTGCTGATGGAGGCCGGGCACGCCATCGGCAACTACGACGCCGCCCCGTGGATCGGAGACATCGACGTCCCCACGACGGTGCTCGTGACCACCGAGGACCGCGCCATCCAGCCCGAGACGCAGCTGGACATGGCCCGGTCCATCAAGGGCTCGGAGATCCACCTCACCAAGCACGGCCACGTGCTCTGCGCCCGGCCCGAGTTCGCCCCGCCCCTGGCCGACGCCTGCGCCAGCGTCGCCGAGCGCCTGTAACCCGACCCAGCCAGGATCTCGCCTTCTGGGTACTCGCATGTGTTCTGCACAACACCTACGAGTACCCGGAAGCGGTGCTTTGGGCGGAGACGGCGGGCGAGGCGATCAGCGCAGGCGGTCGAGCACCTCGGCGGTGAGGGCGGGGTCGATGGCGTAGGGGGTGTAGAAGGCCAGCCGGTCGGCGACGCCGTCGAAGCGCTCGTGGATCTGACGGGCCACATCGGCCGGCTCGCCGCAGACCGCGATGCGCCCGAGCAGGTCGTCGTCGATGAGGTCACCGAGCTCGGCCCACCGCCCTTCCTTGGTCATCCGGTTGAGCTCGGGCTGGAGGTCGCCGGCCCCCTCTGCATCGAGCACCGGTCGGTACGCCGGCGTCGAGCCGTAGAACGCGAGGAGCCCCTTGGCGCCGGCCACGGCCGCCGCCCGCTCCTGCTCGTCGCGCCACGCGCACACGATCGTCTCGCAGACCAGGGTGAAGTCGCTGCGGTCGCGCCCCGACGTGGCGAGGCCCTCGGCGATGCCCGGCAGCGTGTGCTCGCGCACGAAGCGGTCCGAGTTGAAGGGGTGCACCAGGAGCCCGTCGGCCACCTCGGCGACCATGCGGGTCATCTTCGGGCCGAGGGCGCCGACCCAGATCGGCGGCGGGCCCGACGGGAGGGGGCCGGGGTTGAAGGTGGGCGGCATGAGGGTGAGCTCGTAGAACTCGCCGTGCACGTCGAGGCGGCCGCCCTCCTGCCAGCAGGTGAGCACGGCCCGGGTGGCCTCGACCAGCTCCCGCATGCGGGCCACCGGCTTCGACCACGTGGACCCGTACCGCTTCTCGACGTGGGGCCGGACCTGGGTGCCGAGACCGAGGGCGAAACGGCCGCCCGAGGCCTGGTGGAGGTCGTAGGCCATGTGGGCGAGGTGGGTGGGGCTCCGAGGGAAGGCGATGGCCAGGTTCGTGTAGAGGTCGAGTCCCGCCACTGCCGCCGCGGGGGCCAACGGGAGGAACACGTCGTGGGGGCCCTCGAAGGTGAAGACCCCGTCGAAGCCGGCGTCGTGGAGGGCCCGGGCTTCGTCGGCGGCGCCGGCGAGGGGGGCGCGGAGCTGGGTGTCGATGCGCACGGCGGCACGTTACCGATGCCCCGGGGGAGGGGCGGTGTGCCAGCATGGCGCGGCTCGAGCCGGGGGGAGACCGACGATGACCCGACGCAGGTGGTGGGGCGCACTGGCGATCCTGATGCTGGTCGCCGCAGCGTGCAGCGACCGGGGGGACGATCCGTCGGGCGGCGACGGAGGCGCCAGTGCGACCACCGCGACCAGCGCCCCGAGGGGTCCCGGCGCCGGTGAGGCCTTCGGTGACATGGCGTCGCCGTGCGGGGAGGGCGAGGGTGCCCCGCAGGCGCCCGAGGGAGGCTCCGAGGAGACCCAGGGCGTCACCGCCGACGCCATCGCGGTCGGCACCGTCGCCGATCCCGGCTTCACCGCCCGACCGGGCCTGAACCAGGAGATCTTCGACGCCGGCGAGGCGTTCGTCGGCTGGTGCAACGAGCAGGGGGGCATCAACGGCCGACCGCTCGAGCTCACGCAGTACGACGCGAAGTACACGGAGTACCAGGCGCGGATGGAGGAGGCCTGTGGGCGCGAGTTCGCCATCGTCGGAGACGGCGCCGTGCAGGACAACCTCTGGGTGTCCACCGGCGCCGCCTGCGGGCTCATCGACATCGCCGGCTTCTCGGTGACCCCCGAGAAGTCGGGCTCCGCGGACCCCTCCGAGATCGAGCGCCTTCGGGCCGTCCAGCCGCTGCCCAACACCTCGGACCGGTACGCGGTGAGCCCGATGCGGGTGTTGATGGAGGACCAAGAGGACGCGCTCGACCACTTCGGGATCGTCTACGGCGACATCGCCACCCTCCAGATCCAGGCCGACAAGACCATCGAGGCCTACGAGGCCCTCGGCGCCACCGTGGTCTCGGAGCAGGCCTACAACGTCATCGGCGAGGCGAACTGGGCGCCGTTCGCCCAGGGGCTGAAGAACGCCGGCGTCGAGTGGTTCACCTTCATCGGCGAGGGCGCCAACCTGGCGCTCCTCCAGCAGGCGATGAGCGAGATCGACTACACGCCCGAGGTCACCCTCCAGGAGACCAACTTCTATGACCAGGCCTATCTCGATGCGGCGGGCGACGCGGCCGAGGGCACCTACATCCGCACCGCCTTCGTGCCTTTCGAGGAGGCCGACCAGAGCCCGGCCACGCAGACCTACGTCGACCTCGTGGAGGGGATCGACGGAAAGGTCGCACTGCTGGGGGCGCAGAGCATGTCGGGCTGGCTGCTGTTCGCCCAGTCGGCCAAGGCCTGCGACGACGAGGGCACCCTCACGCGGTCGTGCGTCCTCGACACCGCGGCGTCGGTCACGGAGTGGACCGGAGGCGGCCTGCACGCACCGTCCGACCCGTCGATGACGGCCGGGACCCAGGACTGCACGGTCATCCTCCAGGTGCGCGACGGCGCCTTCGTGCGCACCGCCCCGGACGAGGGCTTCGAGTGCACAGGTGACCCACTCACCCTCGTCGGCGACTACTCGACCAGCGGGTGACGCGCGGGCCGGCCGCGCGGACCTGACTCCCCGTCAGAAAGACCTGTGCCATGATGTGCGCCGCCGTGGGGGACGCTGTCGGCCCGCACGGGATCGTGGAAGACCGATACAGGGGGAACTCATGAAGCTGCGCCGACTGGTCGTCGTGCTGGCCGCCTTGGTGCTCGTCGCCGGGGCTTGTTCGAGCCGGGGCGAGGACGCCTCGGGGACCGACGACACCGGAGGGTCCACGGACACCACCGCCGCCGCCGACGGCGGGGGCGAGACCTTCGGCGACATGGAGTCGCCGTGCGGCGAGGGCAGCGGTGAGACCACCACGACGACCGCCCCGTCCGACCCGGCCGAGGTGCAGGGCATCTCGGACGACGCCATCGCCGTCGGTACCGTCGCCGATCCCGGCTTCACCGGCCGCCCGGGTCTCAACCAGGAGATCTTCGACGCCGGCGAGGCGTTCGTCGAGTGGTGCAACGGGCAGGGCGGCATCAACGGCCGCCAGCTCGAGCTGACCCAGTACGACGCCGCCATCAGCAACTACCAGCCCCAGCTCGACGCCGCCTGCGACCAGGAGTTCGCCATGGTCGGCGGCGGCGCCGTGCAGGACAACCTGTGGGAGACCACCGGCAAGGCCTGTGGCCTCATCGACATCTCCGGGTTCTCCGTGACCCCCGAGAAGGCCGGCGTGTCCGGCGAGGGCGTCGTGCAGGAGAGCCGGACGGTGCAGCCGGTCCCCAACCCGTCGAACCAGTTCCCGGTCGGTGCCCTCCAGATCCTCGCCGAGGAGAACCCCGACGCCCTCGACGCCGTGGGCATCGTGTACGCCGACCTCGCCACCCTCACGGTGCAGGCCGAGCGCACCAAGGAGGCGTACGAGCAGAACGACGCCACCATCGTCTACGAGCAGACCTACAACGTGCTCGGTGAGGCCAACTGGGCCCCCTTCGCCAACGCCATCAAGGATGCCGGGGTCACCTGGCTGAACTTCGTCGGTGAGGGCGAGAACCTGGCGGCGCTCCAGCAGGCCATGAGCGAGATCGACTACGCCCCCGAGGTCACTCTCCAGGACGCCAACTTCTACGACCAGGCCTACCTGGACGCCGCCGGCGACGCCGCCGAGGGCACCTCCATCCGCAACGCCTTCGTGCCGTTCGAGGAGGCCGACTCCAACCCCGCCACCGCGCAGTACATCGAGCTGGTCGAGGCCATCGACGGCAAGGTCGCCCTCCTCGGCGCCCAGTCGATGTCGGGCTGGCTGCTGTTCGCCGATGCGGCCAAGACCTGCGACGACGAGGGGAACCTCACCCGCACCTGCGTGCTCGACACCGCCGGCTCGGTCACCGAGTGGACCGGCGGAGGCCTCCACGCCCCGACCGACCCGTCCACCAACAGCGGGCCCCCGTGCACCGTCGTCCTCCAGGTCGAGGGCGGCGCCTTCGTGCGCCACGCGCCCGAGGGTGAGGGCTTCGCCTGCGACGACGCCTACGTCGCCGCCCTCGAGGGTGACTACTCGGCCAGCGCCGGCTGACCTGATGGTCCCCGGGTCTTCTTCCGGGATCGGTGGAGCTGAGGTGCCGGCGTGAGCCAGTTCCTCAGCTTCACCGTCCTCGGGATCGTCACCGCCGCGATCTACGCCGTCGCGGCCAGCGGCCTCGTCGTCACCTACACGACCTCGGGGATCTTCAACTTCGCCCAGGGCGCCTTCGGGATGGCCGCGGCGTTCCTCTACTGGCAGCTGCGCGTCGAGTGGGGGTGGCCGGCGCCGATCGCGCTGGTCATCGTCCTCGTGTTCATCGCGCCGGCCTTCGGGGCGCTGATCGAACGGGTCATCTTCCGGGGCATCGAAGGCACGACCGAGGTCATCAAGATCGTGGTCTCGGTGTCGCTGCTGTTCTTCGTGTTCCAGCTGATCCCGATCATCTACCCCGCGGCCGGCCGGCGGCTCGCCGGCTTCTTCGACCCCGAGAAGGTCGACTTCGGCGCCGTCAACGTCACCTGGCACGACCTCATCACCGTGATCGCCGCGATCGTCGTGGCCATCGCGCTGCGCACCTTCCTCTACCGCACCCGCACCGGTGTGGCCATGCGCGCGGTCGTGGACGACCGGGGCCTCAGCCAGCTCAACGGCGGGCGACCCGGGCGCGCCTCGATGATGGCGTGGGCCATCGGCACCTCGCTCGCGGCACTCGCCGGCATCCTGCTCGCGGGCAGCCAGGGCAACCTCGCCTACATCCCCCTCACGCTGCTGGTCATCAACGCCTACGCAGCGGCGATGATCGGGCGGCTGCGCAACCTGCCTCTGACCTTCCTCGGGGCGCTCATCCTCGGGCTCGTCGAGTCGTACTTCGTGGGCTACCTGCCCAGCGACACCGAGATCGCATCGGTCTTCGGCTACCAGTTCTCGACGCCCATCAGCCTCTCCGGCATCCGCCCGGCCATCCCCATCATCTTGTTGTTCATCGTCTTGCTGGTGCTGCCGCCCACCCGGGTGCGCGGGGCCGGCCAGCAGCGCAGCCGGGAGTACCTGCCCGTGCCCACCGTCCGGCGGTGGGTGATCGGCGGCTTCGTGCTGGTGGGCGTGGCCTGGGCCTTCGGCCAGATGGCCAGCGACCTGCGCGTCGGCCAGGTGGCGCAGGGCATGGGCCTCGCCATCATCATGCTCTCGCTCGTCCCGCTCGTCGGCTACGGCGGCCAGATCTCGCTCGCCCCCATGGCCTTCGCCGGCATCGGCGCCGTGGTCATGGGCAACTTCGGGGTCGAGAACAACCTGTGGGGGCTCGTCCTGGCCACCGTGGTGACCGCTGCGGTGGGCGCCCTCGTCGCCCTCCCGGCGCTTCGCCTGAGCGGGCTCTACCTCGCCTTGGCCACGGCCGCGTTCGCCGTGTTCATGGACCGCATGGTGTTCAACCAGGGCCTCGTCATGCCCAACGGCGCTCTGGCCGTGCCCCGCCTCGAGGTGCTCGGCGTCTCGTTCGAGTCCGACCAGGCCTACCTCATCTTGTTGTCGGCGGTGTTCGCACTCCTCGCCATCCTGGTGGTGCTGATCCGCCGCGGTGAGTTCGGCCGTCGCCTCCAGGCCATGAAGACGAGTCCGGCGGCGTGCACCACGCTGGGCCTGAACCTCACCATGACGAAGCTCCAGGTGTTCGCCCTCTCCGCGGGCATCGCCGGCCTCGGCGGCGCCCTCTACGGGGGACAGCTCACCTCGGTCAGCCCCGACCGGTTCCAGTTCCTCCAGAGCCTGCCAGTCGTGTTGCTGGCGGTGTCGGGCGGCATCGGGGCGGTGGGCGGGGCGCTCTTCGGCGGCATGTCCTACGCCCTGTTCTTCTTCATCATCCCGGACGTCGTGGCGAGCACGTGGATCACCAACTTCTTCCTCCTGGCCCCGGGCCTGCTCGGCATCTCGCTCGGGCGGAACCCCAACGGTGCGGTCAACGAGATCGCGAAGAGCTTCCGGGAGGCCGCGGCCAAGCGCCAGGCCAAGGCCGTCGGTCGGGCCGAGCCCACGATCGACCTCGACCGGCTCGGTTTCGACGAGGACTTCACCGAGGACGACCTGCGCCTCATCGACCACGAGCTCGGCCTCGACGAGGTCGAGGGCTACGCCGAGCTGGCCCGTCCGCGGGGGGCGGGCTGATGGCGCTTCTCGAAGCCCGAGAGGTGTCGGTCCGCTTCGGCGGGCACCTGGCGGTGAACAAGGTCGACCTCGAGGTGGAGGCGGGCCGGGTCACAGGGCTGATCGGCCCCAACGGCGCCGGCAAGACCACCATCTTCAACGCGCTCACCGGCCTCCAGGAGACCTCCGGAGGCCACGTGTTCATCGACGGGGGCGACGTGTCGCGCCTCGCCCCGCACAAGCGGGCCCGTAAGGGGATGGCCCGCACCTTCCAGCGCCTCGAGCTGTTCAGCCTGCTCACCGTGCGCGAGAACGTGCTGGTCGGGGCCGAGGTCCGCAAGCGCTGGGCGCGGGACAAGGCCGCCGACCCCGAGGCCATCGTGGCCGACGTGCTCGAGCGCATCGGCCTCACCGACCTCGCCGACCAGCGCGTGGACAGCCTGCCCACCGGCAAGGCCCGCCTGGTCGAGCTGGCCAGGGCGCTGGCGAGCCAGCCCCGCGTGCTGCTGCTCGACGAGCCGTCGTCCGGCCTCAACGAGGCCGAGACCCACGAGATGGCCACCGTGTTGCGCCAGGTCGCCGACGAGGGCCTCGCGGTCCTGCTCGTCGAGCACGACATGAGCCTGGTGATGGGCGTGTGCGAGCAGATCTTCGTGCTCGACTTCGGCGAGATCATCGCCAGCGGCGATCCTGCCGCGATCCAGGGGAACCCCGTCGTGCAGGAGGCGTACCTGGGCGCCGAGCGCGAGACCGAGGCCGAGGAGCGCCTCACCGTGGTGCCGCCGGTGCATCCGGACACCCTCGACGCCGGCGACGAGCGTGCCGCGGTGGTCCCGATCCTCGAGGTCGTGGACCTCCGCGCGGCCTACGGCGACATCGACGTCCTCCACGGCGTCGACTTCGCGATGGCGCCGGGCACCGTGTTCGCCCTGCTGGGCCCCAACGGCGCCGGGAAGTCCACCACTCTCAAGGTGATCAGCGGCCTGATGGCGCCCACGGGCGGCTCGGTGGCGCTGTGCGGCCGTCGGATCACCGGTGCCGACCCGGACGCGCTGGCGCGCGCCGGTGTGTGCCTCGTGCCCGAGGGCCGGGGCATCTTCCCGAACCTCACGGTCACCGAGAACCTGCGCATGGCCACCTACACGGGGACCGACTTCGACGCCATCCTCGACCGGTCGTTCTCGCGCTTCCCGCGCCTGGCCGAGCGGCGCACCCAGGTGGCGGGCACGATGTCGGGCGGCGAGCAGCAGATGCTGGCCATGGCCCGCGCCCTCGCCACCGACCCGGCGGTGCTGCTGCTCGACGAGCTCTCGATGGGCCTGGCCCCCATCATCGTGAGCGGGCTCTACGAGCAGGTGCAGGCCATCGCCGAGGAGGGCACCTCGATCCTCGTGGTCGAGCAGTTCGCCCACGAGGTGCTGGGCGTGGCCGACGTGGCCGCCATCATGCTGCACGGCCGGGTGCAGCGGACGGGCACGCCGGCCGAGATCAGCGACGAGCTGGCGGCCGCCTACCTCGGTGGCGGGACGTGACGCGATCGATGACCGACACGTGGAGGGCCGCCGCCCTCTACGATCTGCGAACTCGGAGAGGGAGCAACGATGACTGACAACGAGGCGGGGTCCAGCCGACTGGACGAATTCGAAGCCGAGGTCGCGGGACTGCGCCTCAAGGGGGGCTCGATCGAGCGCGAGCGCCAGCTCACCACCGTGGGCCTCGTCCTCGCCGTGGCCGGCGCGGTGCTGGCCCTCGTGATGGTCTTCCTCTCGAGCAGCGCGGCCGACAGCCGCGACTCGCTGACCTACATCTCGGTCGGCGTTCTCGGTCTCGCCCTCGCCGTGATCGGCATGGTGGTCTGGCTGCGGTACTCGCTCACCGGCTACCTCCGCTACTGGCTGCTGCGCCTCGTCTACGAAGAGCGGAACCGGTCCGGCAGCTGATGGCGCATCGGCGGGGCACCCTTGCGGTGGCGCTGGCGGCGCTGCTGCTCATCAGCGCGTGCGGCACCAGGGTCGAAGGTGGCTCCGACGCCGGCGTGGACACGGCCGCTTCCTCCTCCGAGGACACCTCGGGCGGCGACAACGGCGACGCCGGCTCGGAATCCCCCTCGGACGAGGGCATGGTCGGCACCCTGCCCACGCCGTGCGGCGAGGGCGACGCGTCGGGCGCCACCGACCAGGGCGTCACCGACGATGCCATCGCCATCTCCACCATCGCCGATCCCGGTGCGCAGGCCGCCCCGGGCCTGAACCTCGGCGTGCACCAGGCCATGACCGCCTTCGTCGAGTACTGCAACAGCCTGGGCGGCGTCAACGGCCGTCCCCTCGAGCTCACCCTCCTCGACGCCGCCCTGTTCGACTACAACGCCGTCGTCCAGCAGGCCTGTGAGAGCTCGTTCGCCATGGTCGGCGGCGGCGGCGCCCTCGACGAGACGGGCGCCCAGACCGCGGTGGACTGCGAGCTCGTCGACGTGGCCGGCTTCACCATCAGCCCCGACAAGGCCGAGTCCGACCGGGTCTACCAGCCGCTGCCCAACGCCACCTACCAGTTCAACGTCGGCGCGGCCCGACACATCGCGGAGGAGCACCCCGAGGCGGCGGCCAACGCGGCGATGATCTACAGCAACCTGCCCGTGACCGAGGGTCAGGCCGCCCGCCAGATCGAGGCCTACGAGCAAGTCGGGTTCGACTTCGTCTACGAGCAGGCGGCAGAGATCGGTGAGCTCAACTGGACGCCCATCGTGGTCGCCATGCGCGACGCCGGGGTCGAGTACGTGGCCATGGCGTCCACCTTCGAGGAGTTCGTCAACCTCCAGAACGCCATGGACGAGCAGAACTTCGAGCCCGAAGTCATCGACCTCGAAGCCAACTTCTACGACGACGCCTACCCCGAGACCGCCGGCGCCGTCGCCGACGGCTCCACCATCCGCATCACCACCTCGCCGTTCGAGGACGACCCTGTCGACCCCGCCCTGGCGGTGTACCTCGACTGGCTGGAGCAGACCGCCGGCGGCGACGCCAAGCCGGCCCTGCTCGGCGTGCAGGCCTTCTCGGCGGGACTGCTCTTCGCCACCGCGGCCAAGGAGTGCGGCTCTGATCTCACCCGCGACTGTCTCATGGAGCAGCTCGACCAGATCACCGAGTGGAACGGCGGCGGCATGCACGCCCCGGCGAACCCGGCCGACAACAAGATCACCGAGTGCTTCATCCAGATGGAGGTCGCCGACGGTGGCTTCCAGCGGGCCTTCCCCGATGAGGGGTTCTCCTGCGACCCCGAGAACGTGGTGGAGCTGACCGGTGACTACGGCGAGGGCGCATCGGAGGGTGGGTGACCCGGCTGGGTGACCGGGGGCGCTGGGGCGTCGGCCTGGCGCTCTTCGCCGGCCTCTGCGGGTACCTGATCGCCTTCCAGGGCGGCTTCAGCGACTGGCTCACCTTCACCATCCTCGGCATCACCACCGGGGCCATCTACGCCATCGCGGCCAGCGGCCTGGTGGTCACCTACACCACGTCGGGCATCTTCAACTTCGCCCAGGGCGCCTTCGGCATGCTCGGTGCCTTCGCCTACTGGCAGCTGCGCTTCGACTGGGGTTGGCCGGCACCGATCGCGCTGGCGGTCATCCTGCTGGTGGTGGCGCCGCTGTTCGGCGCCGTCGTCGAGCGGGTGATCATGCGGGGCCTCGAAGGGGTCTCCGAGATCACCAGCACGGTGGTCACCATCGGCCTGCTGGCCATGGCCATCGGCATCGCCAACATCGTGTGGCCGCCGGCCGGGCGTCGGGTCGACCAGTTCTTCGCCGGCAACTCGGTGACGGTCGGCGCTCTCAACGTCACCTGGCACCGCATGGTCATCGTGGTGGTGGCCATCGCCGTGGCGGTCGGCCTGCGCTTCCTCCTGTACCGCACGCGCTCGGGCGTGGCCATGCGGGCCGTCGTGGACGACCGGGCCCTCAGCCAGCTCAACGGCGGCAACCCCGGGCGCTCGGCCATGTTGAGCTGGGGCATCGGTGCGTCGTTGGCCGCGCTGTCCGGGATCCTCATCTCGCCGTTGCTCCAGTTGAGCGTGCTGCCGCTGACGCTGCTCATCGTCAATGCGTACGCGGCCGCCATGTTCGGGCGCCTCAAGTCGCTGCCCCTCACCTTCGCCGGCGGCCTCATCATCGGCATAACCGAGAACTACAGCTCCAACTACCTCGACCTGAACACCCGCACCATCGGCGGCCTCGAGCTGGCCGGCCTCCAGCCGGCGCTCCCGGTGATCCTGCTCTTCATCATCCTGATCGCCCTGCCCAGCGAGCGCCTGCGCACCGGCGGCGTGCAGCGCGTGCGCGAGTCGGCACGGGTGCCCACGATGCGCTCCGCCGTCGTGGCGGCCGGCGCCCTCGTGTTCGTGACCCTCGTCGCGTCGCGGGTGATGAGCACGGCCAACGTCACCCGCCTCAGCCTGGGGCTCGCCACGGCGGTCATCATCCTGTCGCTCGTCCCGCTGGTGGGCTACGGCGGCCAGATCTCGTTGGCGGCGATGACCTTCGCCGGCCTCGGTGCCTTCGCCATGGTGAAGGTGGCCGACGGGCCCGGCCCCCTCATCGGATTGCTGGCCGCCGCCGGCCTGGCCGCGGTGGTCGGCGCAATCGTCGCCCTCCCCGCCCTGCGTCTCGCGGGGATCTACTTAGCGTTGGCCACCGCCGCGTTCGCGGTGTTCATGGAGAACTTCATCTTCACCCAGAAGTGGTTCTTCGGCGCCGGCTCGATCGAGGTGCCCCGGCCCGAGATCCTGGGCCTGACCTTCGAGGACGACCGGTCCTTCCTGGTGCTGCTGGCGGTCCTCTACGCCCTCATGGGGCTCGGGGTCATCTGGTTGCGGCGGGGCCCGTTCGGTCGCCGTCTCCAGGCCATGAAGGACTCGCCGGCGGCGTGCGCCACCCTCGGCCTCGACCTCACCCGAACCAAGGTCGGCGTCTTCGCGTTCTCGGCGGGCATCGCCGGCATCGGCGGGGCGCTGTTCGGGGGGGTCAGCGGGTCGGTGAGCTCGGAGACCTTCCTGTTCGCGCAGAGCCTGCCCATCCTGCTCATGGGGGTGGTCGGCGGCATCGCCCTCGTCAGCGGCGCCCTGCTGGGCGGCCTGCTCCTGCAGTTCTTCTCCACGCTCGGCGAGAACTTCACGCTCCTCGCCAGCGCCCTGTTCATCGGTCCCCTCATCACCAACTTCGCCCTCATCGCCCCCGGCCTCATCGGCATCCTCCTCAGTCGCAACCCCGACGGGCTCGTGGCCGACCTGTTGACCGGCTGCAAGCGGGGCACCGCCTGGGTGCGCGAGGGGCGCTCGCGGCCCGAAGAGGATCGCGGCCCCGAGCCGATCATGACCGCCGGCTTCGAGCATCCCCTGACGGCCGCCGAGCTCGCCGCGGTCGACGCTGCGCTCGGTCTCGACCCGGAGGAGGTGGCCGTCCGTGGCGCTGCTCGAAGCTGAAGGCATCACGGTCCGCTTCGGCGGCCACGTCGCGGTGAACCGGGTCGACCTGTCGGTCGAGGCCGGCGCCATCACCGGGCTGATCGGTCCCAACGGCGCCGGCAAGACCACCACCTTCAACGTCCTGACCGGCCTCCAGGAGACCACCAGCGGGAGGGTGCTGCTGGCGGGCGACGACATCACCCACCTGCCCACCCACAAGCGGGCGCGACGGGGGATCGGCCGCACGTTCCAGAAGCTCGAGGTCTTCAGCTCGCTGTCGGTCTGGGAGAACGTGCTCGTTGCCCTCGAGATCCAGGGCCGGGGGCGCCGCGGGCGCAAGAGCAACGAAGCCGCCGTCGCCGCCACGATCGACCGGGTCGGGCTGGGTGCGGTCGCCGGCGAGCGGGTCGACTCGCTCCCCACCGGCCAGTGCCGCCTGGTGGAGCTGGCCAGGGCCCTCGCCATCGAGCCCCGGGTGCTGTTGCTCGACGAGCCCGCTTCGGGGCTCGACGACAACGAGACGCGCGACTTCGCCGACCTGCTCCGCGCGCTCGTGGGCGACGGCCTCGCCATCTTGATGGTCGAGCACGACGTCCCCCTCGTCATGGAGGTCTGCAGGTCGATCACCGTGCTGGACTTCGGCTCCATCATCGCCACGGGCACCCCCGAGGAGATCCAGGCCGACGAGAAGGTGCTCGACGCCTACCTCGGGAGCGCGCCGCTGTGACCCTCCGCCGCCACCGCGCCGAGGCCGAGGTCCCCGCCGAGTCGCCCGCGCCCACCGAGCCCCTGCTCGAGCTCCGCGGCATCACCGCGGCCTACGGTCGCATCCAGGTGCTGCACGGCGTCGACCTCGCCGTCCCCGAGGGCAGCGTGTTCGCCCTGCTCGGCCCCAACGGCGCGGGCAAGACCACCACCTTGCGGGTGGCGTCCGGCCTGCACGAGCCGACCGCCGGCGTCTACCTGCTCGGCGGTCACAAGGTGAACGGGGCCCGCCCCGAGGACCTCGCCCGCCGGGGCCTGTGCACCGTGCCGGAAGGCCGCGGGGTGTTCCCCAACCTCACCGTGCGCGAGAACCTCCAGATGGCCACCTTCACCGGGGTGCCCCTGGAGAAGATCGAGACCATCGCCTACGACCGGTTCCCCCGCCTGGGGGAGCGTCGCAACCAGCTCACCGGCACGATGTCGGGCGGTGAGCAGCAGATGCTGGCCATGGCCCGCGCCCTCGCCACCGACCCTGCCCTCCTCCTGCTCGACGAGCTGTCGATGGGCCTCGCCCCGCTCGTGGTGGCCGAGCTGTACCAGCTGGTCGCCGAGCTGGCCGAGACGGGGGTCTCCATCCTCGTGGTCGAGCAGTTCGCCCGCACCGTGCTGGGCGTCGCCGACCTCGCCGCCATCATGGTCAACGGCCGGGTCACCCGTGTGGGTGCCCCCGACGACCTCGAAGAAGAGCTGTCCGCCGCCTACCTGGGAGCATCCTCGTGACCGACGACGCCGACGCCACCGATTCCGCCGATGCCGGCGGGTCGAGCCGGGCCGATGAGTTCCGCGCCGACCTCGCCGAGCTCAAGCTGGCCGACCCCGCCGCCTCGAGCGAGCGCCGGGCCCTCCAGGCGGGCATCGCCCTCATGGTCGTGGGCGTGGCCCTGGTCGCCCTGGGCTGGTACGGCGCGTCGGGCGTCTCCGAGGTGTGGAAGGAGATCCCCTACCTGATCTCCGGCGGCATCGGCGGCCTGACCGTCACCGTCATCGGGGCGGCGCTCTACCTCCGGGCCTCCCTCGCCCGCCAGCAGCGTCTCGTCCTGGTCCGCATGCTCCAGGAGCAGCGCACGCAGACCGACCGCCTCGTGGCCGCCCTCGAGGGCAGCTCCTGACGTTCGGCCCTGCCCTTCCCGGTGGGTCGGGCGCACGCTGGTACCAGGACGAGACGATGGAGGAGTTCCATGCGCAGCGTCGTGGTGTACGAGTCGCAGACGGGGTGCACGCACCTGGTGGCCGAGGCCATCGGCAAGGGGCTGCACGAGCTGGGTGAGGTCCACGTGGTGCCGGTGCACCACGCCGACGCCGAGCTCGCCAACGGCGCCGACCTGGTCGTGGTGGGTGGCCCCACCCACATCCACGGGCTCAGCCGGCCGAGCACCCGCAAGGCGGCCATCGAGGCCACCGAGAAGCCGGGCGCGGGCATCGAGCCCGACCCGGACGCAGAAGGCGACGGCCTGCGTGAGTGGTTCGACGCCCTGGGCGACCTCGAGGCCGACGCGGCGGCGTTCGACACCCGGATGGAGGGGCCGCCGGCCTTCACCGGCCGGGCGTCGAAAGGCATCGCCAAGCGCCTCCGCCACCACGGCCTGGAGCTCGTGGTGCCGCCCGAGAGCTTCCTCGTGACGAAGACCACCCACCTCGAGGACGGCGAGATCGAGCACGCCCGAACGTGGGGCGCGACCATCGCCTCCAAGGTGGCGGCGCGGGCGATCTGACGGCCGCTGCCGGCCGCCTGGGCGGAGCCCTCAGGCGACGGGCGTGTAGCGCACCGGCATGCGCTTGATGCCGTTGATGAAGTTCGAGCGGAGGCGGTCGACGTCACCGTCGAGCTCCATGTCGGGGATGCGGCCGAGCAGCTCCCCGAGCATCACCTTCATCTCGGCCCGGGCCAGGTTGGCGCCCAGGCAGTAGTGCGCGCCGCCGCCCCCGAACGCGACCGGGGCGCCGCCCTTGTCCGCGGTGCGGCCGATGTCGAAGGTGAAGGGATCGGGGAACACGTCCTCGTCGCGGTTGGCCGAGATGTGCCAGATGACGACCCGGTCACCGGCGGCGATGGGCTGGCCGTGCAGCTCGGTGCCGGCCGTGGCCGTCCGGCGGAAGTGCATCACCGGGCTGGCCCAGCGCAGGAACTCCTCGATGGCCGAGTCGAGCAGGTCCGGGTCGTCGAGCAGGCGCTGGCGCTCGTCGGGGTGCTCGATGAGGGCGAGCATGGCGTGGGAGATGGCGTTGCGGGTGGTCTCGTTGCCGGCCACAACGAGGAGCAGGAAGAACAGGTTGAAGTCGAGGTCGGACAGGTGGTCACCGTCGACCTCCGCAGAGATGAGGGCGGTCACGATGTCGTCACGGGGGTGGGCCCGGCGGTCCTCGGCCAGGCCTTGGGCGTACGCGTAGATCTCCGCCGCGGCCGCTTTGCCGTCCTCGTCGCTGGTGCGGAACTCGGGATCGTCGAAGCCGATGAGCCGGTTGGTCCACTCGAAGAGCATGTGACGGTCGTCCTCGGGCACGCCGAGGAACTCGGC
The DNA here is from genome assembly GCA_016794585.1 of Acidimicrobiales bacterium. Classification (NCBI taxonomy): domain Bacteria; kingdom Bacillati; phylum Actinomycetota; class Acidimicrobiia; order Acidimicrobiales; species Acidimicrobiales bacterium. The sequence goes on along the minus strand of JAEUJM010000005.1, from coordinate 173,799 downwards.
GATGGCCTGGAGGGGCAGCTCGCAGGCCACGTCGCCCACGAAGTCGCACGACCCTTCCGCGGCGATGCGGTCGACGATGGTGCGGGCCCGCAGGGCGAGGATGTCCTGGAGCTCCTTGATGCGCCGGGGGGTGAAGCCCCGGTTGACGATCATGCGCAGCTTCGTGTGCTCGGGCGGGTCCATGTTGAGCATCATCAGCCGGGTCGTCTCGAGGTCCCCGCCCTCGGGGGTGTTGAGGAAGGAGCTGCCCTCCCACGACGAGAACAGGGTGGTGTCCCGGTTCACGGTGACGAGATCGTCGTACCTGGTGACGCACCAGAACCCACCCCCGTCGGGGTGCTCGTGCCAGAACACCGGCGCCTCGCGCCGCAGGGTGGCGAACATCTCGTGGGGCACCCCGGCGACGTAGTTGTCGGGGTCGTACAGGTCGATGTCGCTGAGGTTCACGGGGGTGATGGTAGGGGTCGCCCGACGGGCGGCATGCCCCTCAGGGCGTGGAGATCCGGGGAACGACGTCGGCCATGAAGCGCTCGAGGCTCTCGACGCCGGGGTAGTCCCGGAACCAGAGCACGAACTCGCGGCAGCCGGCGTCGACGAAGCCCTGCACCTTCTCGGCCACGACCTCGTCGGTGCCGACGAAGTTGTCCCGGACGTAGGTGTCGGGATCCTCCTTGCCCCAGAGGTGGCCGCCGCCGGGAGAGTCGAGCCAGCGTCGCAGGTCGGCATCGGAGTCGAAGAGCAGGCAGTCGGGGGCGTGCGTGCGGGTGATGTCGGCGAAGTCGCGCCCGACCGCGTCGCAGTGGCGCCGCAGCACCTCGGACTTGTGGGCGAACTCGGCGAGGCCCACCTGCCAGTTGGTGGCGTCGGCGTGCTGGGCGGCGATGCGCAGGGTCACCTTCTCGCCGCCGCCGCCGATCCACACGGGCGGGAGCTGCTGGAGCGGCTTCGGGTCGCACAGGGCGCCGTCGAGGTGGACGTGGCGGCCGGCGTAGGTGACCGAGGGCTCGGTCCAGAGGCGCTTCACCGCCTCGACCGTCTCCTCGAGCAGGGCCAGGCGCTCGCCGTCGGAGGGGTACTCGTAGCCGTAGGCGGCGTACTCCTGGTGGTACCAGCCCGCGCCCACGCCGAGGATGAGGCGGCCGCCCGAGAACACGTCGATGTTGGCGGCCTGCTTGGCCAGCAGGCCGGCGTTGCGGTACCCGACGCAGGTGACCATCTGGCCGAGCTGGGCACGGTCGGTCGCCTCGGCGAGTGCGCCGAGCATGGTCCAGGCCTCGAAGCACACCTCGGGCTCGCGGCGGGGCACGGTCTCGACGTGGTCGTAGACCCAGAGGTGGTGGTAGCCGATCTGCTCGGCCAGCAGGGCGATCTCGCGCGAGCGGTGCCACGCCTCGGCGGCACCGATGCCGGCGTACTCCAGCTTCCAGCCCTGTGGGACGAAAGCGCCCCAGCGCAGGGTCGTCATGGGTGGGTGGCCGGGTCGCCCTCGCTGACCGTCGCCTCGCCGGGGTCGACGATGGCCTCGTGGGGCACGAACTCCCAGTGCTGGATCTCGACCATCATCGGGAGGAGGAAGCCCACGTAGAAGTTGTGGATCTTCAGGCCGCCGTAGTCGTCGATGTCGCGCTCGATGAGGTCGACCCGGTCGTCCTTGGCCCGGTAGCTCTTGGCCTGGGCGTACAGGGCGTCGAACTCGGCCAGGGTGCCGACCCCGAAGCCGAAGTGGTCCAGGCGGGGCGCTTGCATGGGGGAGTCGTCGGCGATGAGGTAGATGAACTGCTCGTAGGTCCAGGCCTTGAGGATGAGGCGCTCGCGGTCGAGGGTCATGGTGGGCAGTTCCTCGAAGCCGAACACCTCACCGTAGAAGTCGCAGATGGCGGCTCGGCCGGCCTCGTCGAGCGCGTCGGCGGGCAGCGACAGCGCCACGTGGTTGAACTGCGGGGATCGAGCCTTCTTGCTCACGATCAGTCCTTCCCGGTCGGGGAGACGAGCACCTTGCCACCGATGCGGCCCTCGGCGAGGCCCTGCATGGCCTCGAGCATCCCGGACAGGGGCACCGCCCCGGGCTCGAGCAGGCGGTCCGTGGGCAGCGCGCCGGTGGCGAGCAGCTCGAGGGCGTCGGCGAAGCCGCCCTCGTCGTAGATGAACGAGCCGGTGATGGTCAGCTCGTTCATGAGGATCCGGTTGGGGTCGAACTTGGGGCGCTCGATGCCGGCGCCGACGAACACGAGGGTGCCGCCGCGTTTCAGCTGGGAGGGGCCGGCCTCCATGGCCCGGCGGTTGCCGGAGCACTCGAAGACCATGTCCCAGGGGTCGTCGGAGAGCCCGCCGGGATCGGCCTGGTCGAACGCCGGCAGCTCTTCGGGGACGAAGGCGTCGGTGGCGCCGACGGCCACGGCGAGGTCCCGGCGGACCGGGTTGGGCTCGACCACGCCGACCCGGCCGACGCCCTTGGCGCGCAGTGCCGCGATGACGAGCGAGCCGATGGGTCCGGCGCCGAAGACGAGGGCGCTCTGGCCGTGCTGGATGCCACTGCGGGTGATGGCGTGCAGGGCGACGGCGAGCGGCTCGGCGAGGGCGGCCACCCGTGGCGCCATGCCCTCGGGGAGGGCGAGCACCTCGGCTCGGTGGTTCTTCTTGTAACGGGCGAAGGCACCCTGGAAGGGTTCCAGGCCCGGGGTACCCCGCTCGAGGCACAGCGAGGGGCGGTGGTCGAGGCAGTGCTCGCACCGCCCGCAGCGCCGGCTGGCGCCGCCGACGACCCTGTCGCCGACCGACCACTCGTCGACGGCGTCGCCCACGGCGGCGACGGTGCCGACGTACTCGTGGCCCTCGATGGTGTCTGGCGTGCCCCACCCCTCGATGACCATGTGCAGGTCGCTCCCGCACACCCCGCAGTAGTCGATCTCGATGAGGACGTCCTCGGGCCCGAGCTCGGGCACCGGGTGCTCGGTCACCTCGAGGTTGCCGGGCGAGCGGTAGATCGCCGCCGGCATGGTCGTCGGGAGCACCGCAGCAGGAGGTTCGGCCACACCGCGAAGCTACCTGACACGGGCGTCACCTTTCCCCGGCGTGCCCGTCCACTCGAACTGGCACCAGATTTCGGTGCCAGGGCAGCGAGATCCGGTGCCAGGACGTCATGGGTACGCTCGCCGCGATGCTCGACGTGGTGGCGGTCGCCGTGGTGGTGAGCGGGTTCGTGCTGCTCGGAGTCTCCGCCGCCCGGCACCTGCGTTGGCGCGAGGCCTTCGTCGGGCAGCTGCGGGCGCAGCGTCTGTGGCCCGACGGCGCCGAGGTGGCGGTGGCGTGGGGCGTCACGGGAGCCGAGGCCGTGGTCGGCGCCGGCGGTGTGCTGGCGCTGTCGTTCGGACTGAGTGCGGCGGCGCTGTCACCGCTGTTGGTGGCGATGGCGCTGCTCGGGGTCGCCTTCGTCGCCCTCCAGGTCTTCCTGCTGGTGCGCCGGCCCGACGCGCCGTGCGGCTGCAACCCCGGCCACGACGGTGGGGTCGGGGTCGGCACGCTGCTCAAGGCGGCGTGGCCGGCCGTGGCCGGCGTCGTCGGTCTGGTCGCCCTGCCCGCCGAGGCGATCGACGACCTGTCCCTGGTGGCGGCGTGCCTCGCCGTGCTCGCCGGCCTGGCTCTCGCCTGGCTCCTCGACACGGTCCCGGTCCTGTTCGACCGGGCCTGAGCCCGGTCCCCGCCCCGACCTAGGTCGCTTCGTAGAAGATGCGGGTGCGGAAGCGCTCGACGTCGGGGTGCTCGGTGCGGGCGACGCCGCGGGCCATGTTGCCCATCGCCGCGATGACCTCGCCGACGTGGTGCACGCCGGCGCCGTCGGTGGGGCGGGTGGGCTCGCCCAGCTCCACCAGGCTGACGTCGGCGTCGTAGTCCACGAAGGTGGGCACGACCCACGCACCCTGGGAGCAGGCGTCGGCGATGAGCGAGCGGGTGCTCTTGCCGAACGGGTTCATGTAGACGTCGCCGTGCTCGTCGCGGAAGTCCCGGGACCCGCCACCCGCCAGCAGGATGATGCCGCCCTGGCTGGAGCGCACGAGGCGCTCGAACTCGCGACGGGTGCGCTCGTTGGAGACCTTGCGGAAGACCTTGAGGCGGCGGTCGAGGTCGGCTTCGGTGATGACGTTCTCGTCCATCACCTCGCTGCCGCTGACGGGGAAGGTCTTCAGCACGGCGGCGGCCTTGCGGAGGATGTCGTCGATGACGTTGCGGTCGCCGAGGCGCAGGAAGCCGAGCAGGCGCCCGATCATCAAGGTGACGTGGTGCTCGATCCGGTCGATGCCCTGCGCCCGCGCCACCCGGTGCAGGTAGCCGAGGGTCAGCCCCTGGTCCTGGAGCTCGAGGTGGTTGCTCGGGAAGATGAAGGTCTCGCCGTCGAGCACCCGCTCGAAGACCTTGTGCTCGTCGGCGAAGGCGGCGAAGCGGGCGGTGACGTCGGGGACCTGGGCCCCCTGGAGCAGATCGAGCAGCGCGAGGACGGCGTCCTGCTCGGCGGTGCTGTGGGGGTTGGGGGGCAACAGCACCGTGTCGTGGTCGATGGCGTCGGGCAGGTGCGCCCGATCGAGCACCGACCGGTCGATCATGTCGAACAGGGCGCCGGCCTCCGATTGCACCACCTGCTCGGCGAGGGCGAACATGGCCTCGTCGATCTGGCCGTGCACGTCCACCCACCCTCGCACCCGGTCGAGGAACCCTTCGTGGTCGTGCTCCTGGTCGTGGTCATGGTCGGCGGGGAGCTCGTGGGAATCGTGCGCCATGGCCCTTCGACCGGCGGCGGGCGCCATCGGTTACGTGGCGAGGTTTCGGATCCCGTCGGCGCCGGTCGTGACGTCGCGGTGACAGATGTCGTCGTTCCGTCATCCAGATGCGCCGCCGCTCCGTAGATCCTCCAAACCCCTCACAAGGAGCTGCCCATGCGTCGGACCCTCGCCCTCGGGACTGCGGTCCTCATCCTCGTCCTCGGACTGGTCGGGACGGCACCGCCGGCCTCGAGCGCGCCGAGCAACCAGACCGCGTTCGCGCTCACCACCACGAACAAGATCCTGCGCTTCCGCACCTACGCGCCCGGAACGATCCTGTCGGCGGTGACGGTCACCGGGCTCCAGCCGGGGGAGCGCCTCGTCGGCATCGACGTGCGTCCCGCCACCGGCGAGCTCTGGGCCGTCGGCGACGCCGATCGCCTCTACACGGTCGACCCCGCCTCCGGGGCGGCCACGGAGCGCTCGGTGCTCAGCACACCGCTCGACGGCCGCCACTTCGGCGTCGACTTCAACCCGACCGTCGATCGCCTGCGCATCGTCAGCGACGCCGAGCAGAACCTGCGGGTCAACGTGGACACCGGCGCGGTCACCGTCGACGGGTCGCTCGGCTACACCGGCTTTCTCGCCGCCGAGGACCCAAAGGTGACCGCCGCGGCGTACACCAACAGCCAGTGCGGCCCACCCAACCCGACGCCGGCACCGCCGCAGCCCCGCACGACGACGCTCTACGACCTGGACGCCCGCCTCGACCTGCTCTCGACGCAGGCGCCGCCCAACGACGGCGTGCTGAACGCGGTCGGCGGGTTGGGCGTGAACGTCCGGGCCCGGGCCGGCTTCGACATCTCGGGCAACGACGGCACGCCCTACGCCGCCCTCGACCCGGCCTCGCCCTCGGCCGACGCGACGTCGTTCCTCTACCGGATCGACCTCACCAACGGCGACGCCATCCGCATCGGGCGCATCGGCACCACCGCCACACCCCGGTACGTCACCGACATCGCCATCGCCTTCCAGGGCACCTGTCCGCTCCCGGCGCCGCCGATGTAGGACGCTCCACCCTCGACCACCCGGTCGACACGGTCAGCGACGGCCGCCGGTCTCCCTTGGGCCGGCGGCCGTCGCCGCGCGTCCGCACACGCCCGACGGCGTCCGCCGGCCACCGTCAGCCGAGGAAGTGCGCGTCGAGGTCGCCGAGCTCGGCGACGGGCCCGACGAAGGTGGTGCGGCCCTTGGTGAGCAGGACGACGTCGTCGGCGATGCCGAGGGCGTGGCTGACGAGCTGCTCGACGATGAGCAGGGTGGTGCCGGCGGCCTTGATGCGGCCGAGCATGGCGTAGACCTCGTTGACGATGATCGGGGCGAGGCCGAGCGAGAGCTCGTCCACGATCAACAGGGCCGGCGGCTGGACCAGCACCCGGGCCAGCGAGAGCATCCGCTGCTCGCCGCCCGACAGCGTCCCGGCCAGCTGCTGGCGGCGGGTGGCGAGGCGGGGGAAGGCGTCGTAGGCGGCGGCGAGGCTCTCGTCGACGCCCGGGTGGCCCTGCTTGGCGCCCTCGCGGAACGACAGGACGAGGTTCTCGTCGACGGTGAGGGTGGCGAACACCGAACGGCCCTCCGGGGCGTGGGCGACGCCCTGGCGGGCCAGGCGGAAAGCGGGCTGGCCCGTGACCTCGTCGCCGCGAAACCGCACCGTGCCGGCGGTCGGGGCGACGAGCCCCGAGCACACCCTGGCGACCGTGGTCTTGCCGGCGCCGTTGGACCCCAGCAGGGCGAGCGCCCGGCCCTCGTCGACGGAGAAGGACACGTCGAACAACGCCCGGAAGGGCCCGTAGCCGGCGTCCACGTGCTCGAGCTCGAGCAGCGGCGCGGTCACACCGTGTCCCCGAGGTAGGCCTGGCGCACGGCGGCGTCGGCGATCACGTCGGCGGTGGGGCCCTGGGCGATCAGCTGACCGAAGTCGAGCACGTAGAGGCGGCCCGTGACCCGCCGCACCATGGCCACGTCGTGCTCGACGAGGAGGATGGCCGTGCCCCGCTCGGCCCGCACCGTGTCGAGCACCTCGGCCATCTCGTCGGTCTCTCGGTGATCGAGACCGGAGGACGGCTCGTCCAGCAGGAGCAGGGTGGGCTCGATCATGAGGGCCCGGCCCAGCTCGACCAGGCGGCCCCGCCCGAGGCTGAGGGACTCGATGGGCCGGTCGGCGACCTCGTCGAGGCCGAGCAGGGCGAGAGTGGCCGCGGCGCGCTCCCGCTCGTCCCCCGACGGCGCGCTGCGCCCGAGGAGGTCCTTCAGCAGGCCGCCGTCGGCGCGCCGGGCCCGCTCGGCCACCAGCAGGTGGTCCCGCACGGTCATGCCCGCGAAGAGCTCGATGCGCTGGAAGGTGCGGCCCATGCCCAGCCGGGCCCGCCGGTGGACCTGGAGCGACGAGACGTCCTGGCCGGCGAACCTGACCCGCCCCCGGTCCGGGGCGAGCACGCCGTAGAGGCAGTTGAACAGCGTGGTCTTGCCGGCGCCGTTGGGGCCGATCAGCCCGACGATCTCGCCGGGCTCGACCGACAACGACACCTGGTCGAGGGCGGTCACGCCCGAGAAGTGCTTCGTGACCGAGTCGGCCTCGAGAAGGCTCACGTCGGGCCTCCCGATCCGCTGGGCACCGCGATCGGCCCGTCCGGGTCGGTGGAGGCGGGCGGGGGGTCGGTCCGTCGGGACAGGCGGGCGAGCAGCCGGTTGGTGGCCTCCAACGACGCCCGGGTCTGGTGCTCGAGGATCCCCTCGGGGTGCTTGGCGTAGGTGAGGGCGCCGAGGCCGAACAGGATCGACGAGATCGCCGCGGGGTTCTCGGCCGGGTTGAGGATCTCGGGGAGGAAGGTGAGGTCGAGGCGGCTGAGGAACTCGGGTACGAGCATGAACGAGATGCCCGCGGTGATGGCGGCCTGCACCGAGCGATCGCCGAGGGTGACCACCATCACCACCCAGAACAGGCCGAGGAAGAACACGTAGTCGGTGGCGGTGGCCCGGCCCGTCTGCGAGGCGAGGAGGCCGCCGCCGAGTCCGGCGATGCCCGCCGAGAGCGCGAAGGCGGTGATGCGGGCGCGCTTGCGGTCGATGCCGATCGAGGCCGCCGCCAGCTCGCTGCCCCGCAAAGCGTCGAGGTACCGACCGGTGGTGCCGCGCTTCACCAGCAGCACCACCACCCCGACGAGCGCGAGGATCACGAGGCACAGCAGCAGGAAGGCGCGGTCGTCGGTGAAGTCGATCGGACCGACGAGGGGGCGGGGGACGTCGACGCCGAGCGGTCCGCCGCTCACCCAGGTCTGCGGGACGAGCACGTTCTCCCACATCAGGGCGAAGGCCAGCGTGGCGAGGGTGAGGTAGAGCCCGTCGAGGCGCAGCACGGGGATGGCCAGCACCGCGCCGACGGCGGCGGCGATGAGGGCGGCGACGAACATCGTGGGCAGCACCGGCAGGCCGAGGCCCTGGACGAGCTGGCCGGTGGCGAACGCGCCCACGCCGGCGAAGGCGGCCTGGGACAGCGACACCTGGCCTCCCATTCCGGTGATGACGGTGATGGACAGGAAGATGACGCCGAAGATCAGGCCCTTGGTGAACAACAGCAGCCAGAAGTCGTCGAACCAGAACAGCGTGGCGAGCACGAACAGCACGATCGTGGTGACCGCCAGCACGCGGGTGGCCACGGTCATGCCTTCGGAGCGCACGGACGCGGCGGGCGCGGGCGGCGGCGGGTCGACACCGGCCAGGGGATCGGCGGTGCGTCCCAGGCCCCGCAGGGCGGGCCAGAAGAGCAGCAGCAGGAAGAGCACGAGGAACGGCAGGGCGGGGCGCAGCCCCTGCGACAGGATGCTGTCGGCGGGCAGGTAGCCGGCCAGCACCTGTTGCAGGACGCCGAGGGCGATGCCGCCGGCGAAGGTGAGGGGGATGCTGGTCAGACCGCCGAACGCGGCGGCGGCCACCGCGGCGACGAGCAGCGTGAAGAAGCCGTTGGCTTCGACCTGAGCGAACAGGGGAGCGAGCAGCACGCCGGCGAGTCCGGCGAGGAAGCTCGACATCATCCACGCCGCGCTCCCGACCCGATCGGCGTTGATGGCGTTGAGCTCGCTCATACGGGGGCTCTCCACGACCGCCCGCATCCGCAGGCCGAGCGAGGTGAAGCGGAACAGCACCGTGAGCGCCGCCACGACGAGGACGGTGACCACGATGGTGGCGACCTGGTTGGCGTCGAGCGCGTAGTCACCCCACCGGTAGATGCGCCCGGGGTCGGGCGCGATGCCGAGGGGGTTGTAGGCGGGGCTGCTGCCGAACCAGATCTGCACCATCTGGGGAATGGCCACGAGCAGGCCGAGCGAGGTGACGAGCCTGGCGAGCGGCGATGCGGTGCGCAGGTGGCGGAACAGCGCCCGGTCGAGGACGTAGCCGATGGCGGGCCCGAGCAGCACCACCGCCACCAGGAAGGCCAGGGGGATGGGCCAGTCGTGGCGGACGCGGGTCTCGTAGTACACCGCGGCGCTGACGAATGCCTGCGCGCCGAAGGCCAGGTTGAACACGCCAGAGGTCTTGTAGGTGAGCACCACGCCCACGGCCATGAGCGCGAAGACGCACCCGATGGGAAAGCCGCGGATGGCGTAGCTGATCAGCTCGGTCATGGCAGAGGCGCGAGCGGTGCCGCCTCAGTCCTGGTGGTCGGGCTCGTCGGGCAGCGAGGCGGCGCCGTTGTCGAAGCAGATGAACGGCTTGCCCTCGGTCGTGAAGCTGGGCACGAACTCGCCGTCCTGGATCTGCGACAGGGCGTAGCAGAGCTGCGGTCCGTCGGCCTCGTGGGCGATGGTCCAGTCGGTGCCGGCGACGATGCCGTCGCCGGTGAAGTCGGTGACGGCGTTGAGGCCGTCGACGACCTTGTCCCGGGTGAAGTCGGGCCCGGCGGCCCGCAGGCCGGTGACGAACTGCGCCGCGCTCAGCCAGCCGGCGAGCGACAGCTCACCGACGGTGCCGCCGGTCTCGTCCACCCACTGGAGGTAGTCCTGGATGCCTTGGGGCTGGGGCTCGAACTCGAAGGGGGTGAAGCCCGTGAGGACGTAGGAGCCCTCGAAGAGGTCGCCGAAGTCGCCGATGAGGTCGTAGTCGTAGCCGTTGGGGAGGTACTGCGGGGCGTCGAGGCCCTGTCGCTCCATCTCCCGGGCCAGGGTGGTGACGCCGTTGGTGTCCATGCAGGTGGTCACCAGGTCGACGCCGGCGTCCTTCATCTGCTGCACCTGCACGCTCAGGTCGGTCGTGCCGTACGCCAGCGAGCTGTCGGCGAAAGCGACCTCGGCGCCGGCATCCGCGCCGTACTCGTCGAAGCTGTTCTCGATGCCGGTCAGGCAGTCCGACGACTGCGGCACGTTGTAGGCGAGCACGCCGATCTTCTCGGCGCCGGTCTCCCGGGCCAGGAAGGGCAGCAGGGGCCCACCGCCGGTGAAGTCCAGGAACGAGCCCTTCTCCCCGAACAGGTTGGGCCCGTTCTGCCACTCCTGCTGGATGTTCCAGCCGAAGGTCGGGATGTTCTCGTCCACCAGCAGGTCGGCGCCGGCGAAGTTCAAGGTGGCCACGCCGACGACCGCGAACGGGTCGTCCTGGGTGATGATGCGCTGCACCTCGGTCTGGTTCTGCGCGAACTGGTCGTCGTGGCGGTTGTCCTCGGGCAGCACCAGGTCGCGCTGGTAGATGCCGCCCTCGTCGTTGATCATGGCGAAGTAGGCGTCCACGCCGTCCCACACCTGGCCGTAGGGGGCGCCGAGCGGGTTGGTGACCGAGGCGACACCGCTGACCGTGATGGTGTCGTCGGTGACGCCGGGCTGGTCGACGGCCACGAACTCGTCGTCGGCGGCGTCGCTGACCTCGCCGTCGTCGACGTTGGCGGCTGCCTCCGTGCCGTCCGTCTGCTCGTCGGCGCTGTCCTCGCCGGCGTTGCCGCACGCCGCCGCGACCAGTGCCAGGCTCGACAGGACGATCAGAAAGCGACGGTGCGTGCGCATCGGTGTCCCCCCGGATGGCGATGTGGTGCACAGACACTAGGGGACGGCGTCACCCCGCGGTGCCGCGACCTCGCTGGGCGCGGCTGCGACGTCGCGAAGGACCCGACGGGGTCCTCGGGTCTGTGAGGATCTGGGGGTGGACCTGGCGCTGACCGACGACGAGCGGGCCTTCGCCGCCGAGGTGCGGGCCTTCCTGGCCGACCACCTCGCGCTGCCGGGTGCCTTCGCGTCGACGGCCGACGAGATCGCCTGGGGGAGGGCCTGGCAGGCCACGCTCGCCGAAGGGCGCATGGTCGGCATCCACTGGCCGCAGGAGTTCGGGGGGCGCAGCGCGACCCCGGTCCAGGTGGCCCTCTACAACATGGAGTACGCCCGGGCGCGGGCACCGCAGCCGGTGAACCGGGTCGGCATCAATCTCGCCGGGCCCACACTGCTGGCCTGCGGGACCGACGAGCAACGGGCCCGGTGGCTGCCCGCGATCCTCGACGCCTCCGAGATCTGGTGTCAGCTCTTCAGCGAGCCCGACGCCGGCTCCGACCTCGCCTCGCTCACCACCCGGGCCGAGCGGGTGGACGGGGGCTGGCTGGTCTCGGGGCAGAAGGTGTGGACGTCGTACGCCGACGTGGCCCGATGGGGGATCGGGCTCGTCCGCACCGATCCCGAGGCGCCCCGCCACCGCGGTATCTCGTACCTCGTCATCGACATGACCGCTCCGGGCATCGACGTCCGCCCCTTGGTGCAGATCACGGGCGAGGCCGAGTTCAACGAGGTGTTCCTCGACGAGGTCTTCGTGCCCGACGACCAGCTCGTGGGCGGACTGCACGACGGCTGGGCGGTGGCCAACACCACCCTGGCCCACGAGCGGGGCACCGCCTTCCCGTTCAAGGAGCAGGTGGTGCACGAGGTCTACCTCGACGAGCTCTACGAGCTCGCCGCCCGCACCGGCCGTCTCGACGACGTCGACGTCGCCGACGAGCTGGCGCAGGTCTTCGTCGAGCTGCGCCTGCTTCGACTCCACAACTGGCACACGCTGTCGAACCTGGGCAAGGGCATCGAGCCCGGCCCCGAGTCGAGCGTGGTCAAGCTCACCTGGACCGAGGTCACGCAGCACCTGTCGGACACCGCGTTGACCGTGCTGGGCCCCGCCGGCGCGCTCGAGGGCCCGTGGGCCCGGCAGTGGCTGTGGAGCCAGGCCGCGGGCATCGCCGGGGGCACCTCCGAGATCCAGCGCACCATCATCTCCGAGCGCCTCCTGGGCCTGCCCCGGGGCTGAGCGTCCGCTGGGGGCTAGGCGAGGATCTCGTAGACGGGGTTCAAGATGGCGAGCCGGCCGTGGTGCTCGCCGACCACGCCCTGGGCTTTCAGCCGGACGCCCACGCGGATCCCCGGCACCTCCCGGCGGCCCAGGAACACCACGGCGACGCCGCCGCTGTCGTCGGCCAGGGTGCACTCGAGGGCGGGCACGCCCGACCAGGGCTGGACGCGGATCGACCGGATGCGCCCGGACACCATCACGCGCTGGCGGTGCTCGACCGCGCCGATGGGCACGGTGCCGTCGGTGTTCGGCGTCACCGACGCGGCGTGTTCCGCCACCGCGGCGCCATCGTCGTCGGCGGTCTCGCCGACGACGGCCGGCGCCACCTGGCGGACCTCCACCGGCGTGGCCTTGAGGTCGAGGTGGTACGGCACGACCGTGACGTTGCAGTGGGGGAGCGTCGAGAGCACCTTGACCATCTCGTCGGAGGTGCGGTCGTGGAGCAGCCGGTGCCAGAAGCGGCTGTACTCCCGGCGGGGAATGAGGACGCTGACCTCGGTCTCGCCGTCGGCGAGCTCCTGGGCGGCGATCTCGGCGGCGGCCTGGGTGACACGCCGGTCCTGGCACTCGACGATGTCGAGCGAAAGGCGGCCGAGGCCGAGCGTCCGCCAATCGCGGGCGAGGTCGGCGGTCACGAGGGGGTCGAGGTCGAGGTGCACGGCCCGCAGCTCGTCGGGCGTGAGGGTGCGGGCGTACTGGATGGCCCGGGCGGCGGCCACGTCGAGGGTGTCGACGAGCACGAGCACCACGTGGCGGCGCAGGATCGGCGCGCTGGCGGCGGCGTGGGCGTCCTCGAGCAGCTCCACCGCCTCGTGGGTGTACTGGCGGTTGAGGCGGAACAGCACCACCACGAGGATGGGGATGAGGGCGATGATCACCCAGGCCCCATGGGTGAACTTCGTGACGGCGACGATGATGGCGACGACGAAGGTCATGGCCGCACCGACGCCGTTGATGAACAGCCCGAGCTGCCAGTGCGGTTCCTTGTGGGTGATGTGGTGCTTGGCCATGCCCGCCTGGGACAGGGTGAAGCTGGTGAACACGCCGATGGCGTACAGCGGGATCAGCCGGTCGACCTTGGCCCCGGTGACGATGACCAGCACGATGGCCGCGGCGGCCAGGGCGATGATGCCGTTCGAGAACACCAGGCGGTGCCCCCGCTTGGTGAGCTGGCGGGGCATGAAGCTGTCGCCCGCGGCGAAGCTGGCGAGACGGGGGAAGTCGGCGAAGCCGGTGTTGGCCGCCAGCACGAGGATGAGCATCGTGCCCACCTGGAGCGAGTAGAAGAGCACCTCGCCGAGCGCCCCGGTGCCGTAGACGAGCTTGCCCACCTGGGAGATGACGGTGGGGGTGCCCTCCTCGAACGGGGTGGCGTGCACCTTGGACGCGAGGAGCGACAGGCCGAGGAACATGAAGCCCAGGGCGGTACCCATGACGACCAACGTCGAGCTGGCGTTCTTGGCGGCAGGTTCCTTGAAGGCGGGCACGCCGTTGGAGATGGCCTCGACGCCGGTGACGGCGGCACCGCCCGAAGCGAAGGCGTGGAGCACCACGAACAACGTGGCCCCGTAGAAGACGCCGTCGGCGGCGCTCCCTTCGGTGCCGGTGAGCATGCCCTCGACACCGCCGGCCTCGACGGGCAGGTCGCCGAAGGCCATCTGGTAGAGCCCGACGCCGAGCAGCAACACCATGTTGAACATGAAGAAGTAGGTGGGGACGGCGAACACCTTCCCCGACTCCCGGACGCCCTTCAGGTTGCCGAAGGCGATGATGAGGATGAACCCGATGGAGATGGGGACGACCCACGGCGCCAGCGCGGGGACCGCAGAGGCCAATGCGGCGCTGCCCGCCGAGACCGACACCGCGACCGTGAGGATGTAGTCGGTGAGCAGCGAGACCCCGGCCACCTGAGCGGGGAGTGCGCCGAAGTTGTCCTTGGTGACGATGTAGGCGCCGCCCGCACTGGGGTACGCCTTGATGGTCTGGCGGTAGGAGAGGATGAGGAAGCCGAGGACGATGAGCATCGCCACCGTCACCGGCACCACCAGCGCGAACGCAGCGACGCCGATGGCGGGGATCAGGACCCGCAGGATCTCCTCGGTGGCGTACGCGGACGACGAGAGGTTGTCCGAGGCGAACACGGCCAATGCCGTGGGCTTGCCGAGCCGCTCGTGCTCGAGCCGGTCGGTGGCCAGGGGCGCACCGAGGAGGCGGGTCTTGGCCCGGTAGCTCCACGTCTCGGGCAGGTCGACCCGTGGCGCCATGCGCTTCGGGGTGAGGCGCTCACCGCCTTGCGCAGCCGCCCGCTGGAGGTCGTCCTCGGTCTTCACCCAGCCAGTCGATACCGCTCGGCGCACCGGCGGCAAGCTCGCCGCGTCAAGATCCCGTCAATATCTCATCGGCGCCTGCGCGCCACGGCCGGGCTGGGCCGAGCCGGCGGGCTATGAGTGGTCCGCGCCGGCCTTGGCCTGGAGCTCGTACACGGGGTTGAGGATGGCGAGATTGCCGTTGTGCTCACCCACCACGCCGCTCACCGCGAGGCGGGCGCCGGTCTCGATGCCGGGGATGTGGCGGCGGCCGAGGAACACGATGGTGAGCGCGCCGGTGTCGTCGGTCAGCGTGCACTCGAGGGTGGACACGCCGGCCCACGGCTGCACGCGCATGCGCCGGACTTTTCCGTCGACGAAGACGCGCTCGCGATGGCGCACGGCGGCGATGGGGATGCTGCCGTCCGCCCGGGGCGTGGCCGTCGCAGGGGAGGCGAGCAGGCGGTCCACCTGTGCGTCCTCGCGGGCGGCGGCGCGCCCGCTCCGGCGCCCGGCGCGGCTGCCCAGGTCGGTGGTGGCGATCTCGGTCCGACAACGGCCGAGGTGGTAGGGCACCACCGTGACGTTGCAGTGCGGGAGGCTCGACAGCGTCGCCGCCATCTTGTCCGAGGTGCGGTCGTGCAGGAGCCGGTGCCAACCGCGGCGGTACTCCCGGCGGGGAATCAGCACGCTCACCTCGGTCTCGCCGTCGACGAGCGACTGGGCGGCCACCTCGGCCGCGGCTTTCGTCACCCGGCGGTCCTGGCACTCGATGATGTCGAGGGTGAGTCGGGTGAGGCCGAGCGAGCGCCAGCGCTCGGCGAGGCGGGCGGTGCGCAGCGGGTCGAGGTCGAAGTGCACGGCGCGCAGCTCGTCGGGGGCGAGGGTGCGGGCGTACTGGATGGCCCGCGCGGCGGCGACGTCGAGGCGGTCGACGAGGACGATCACCACGTGGCGCCGCAGGATGGGTGCTTCCGCGGCGAGGTGGGCGTCGTGCTCGAGCTCGGTCTCCTCCTCGACGTACTGGCGGTTGAGGCGGAAGAGCAGCCACACCACCAGGGGGACGACGGTGACGACGACCCACGCGCCCTCGGTGAACTTGGTGATGCCGGTGACGAGCGCGACCAGCAGCGACACCGCGGCGCCCACGCCGTTGATGGCGAAGCCACGGCGCCAGCCCGGCGCTTTGTGGCGGAGGTGGTGCTTGGCCATGCCGGCCTGCGACAGCGTGAAGCCGGTGAACACGCCGATGGCGTACAGCGGGATGAGGCGCTCGACCTTGGCCTGGGTGGCGACCACCAGGAGGATCGACACCGCCGACAGGGCGAGGATGCCGTTGGAGAACACGAGGCGGTGGCCGCGGGTGGTGAGCTGACGCGGGAGGAACGCGTCGCCGGCGGCGAAGCTGGCCAGGCGGGGGAAGTCCGCGTAGCTCGTGTTCGACGCGAGCACGAGGATGAGCACGGTGCCGGCCTGGAGGGAGAGGTACAGCAGGTGGCCGAGGCCCGACGAGCCGTAGACCAGCTCGCCGATCTGGCTGAGCACCGTGGGCGTGCCCTCGAGGAACGGCCGGGCCTCCACCTCGGCCGCCAACACCGAGATGCCGAGGAACATGGCGCCGAGGGCGACGCCCATGATCACGAGCGTGGTGCGGGCGTTGCGCCACGACGGCTCCTTGAACGCGGGGACGCCGTTGGAGATGGCCTCGACGCCGGTGACCGCGGCGCCGCCGGACGCGAAGGCCCGCAGGATGACGAAGAGCCCGGCGCCGTAGAACAACACGTCGTCGGCCCCCACCCCGGCCGGGATCATCTCCGGCTCGACCGTCGCCTGCGGGAGATCGCCGGCGACCAGCCGGGTGATGCCCACGAGGAGCAGCACCGCGATGTTGAGCATGAAGAAGTAGGTGGGAGCGGCGAAGAGCTTGCCCGACTCGCGGACGCCACGGAGGTTGCCGTAGGACACGAGGACGATGAAGCCCAGCGCGATGGGGACCACGAAGTCGGCGAGCGCAGGGACGGCCGACGCCAACGCCGCCGCGCCGGCCGCGACCGACACGGCCACGGTGAGGATGTAGCCGATGAGCAGGGCGACACCCGAGACCTGGGCGAGCCCGATGCCGAAGTTGTCCTTGGTGACGACATAGGCGCCGCCGGCGCTCGGATAGGCCTTGATGGTCTGGCGGTAGGAGAGGATCAACAGCGCGAGCACCCCGAGCAGCGCACCGGTGAGGGGCACGACCAGGGAGAACGCGGCGACCCCGACCGCCGGGATCAGGACCCGCAGAATCTCCTCGGTGGCGTAGGCGGACGAGGAGAGGTTGTCCGAGGCGAACACCGCGAGGGCGGTGGGCTTGCCGAGGCGCTCGTGCTGGAGCTCGTCGGTGTCGAGCGGCGGACCGAGGAGCTTGTTCTTCAAGCGGTAACCCAGCGGTTCGGGCAGCTCGACGCGCGGCGGGAGGGCCTTCGGGGTCAGGCGATCGTCATCCGCGACCCGGGACCGGGTGGCATCGCCGGTCGCGACGTCGGGGGAGTCGGTGGTCGTCACCGGCCCAGTCCACCATGTCCCGCGCGCCGGCACCTGATCGGGCCTTCCTGGGGCAGGAAAGGTTCGCGACAGGTCGGTCTGGCGCGCACCGGCGGGGAGCGGGCGAGTTGTCTCGGACCGCTCATTGGGTGTTGCATCGCGCCATGCACGTGATCGTGGTGGGGTGCGGCCGGGTCGGATCCGAGCTCGCCGGGAACCTGGAGGGCGGCGGCCACACGGTCGCGGTCATCGACAAGGACGCCCGTTCGTTCCGGCGTCTGCCCGACTCGTTCCAGGGCCGGTCGATCCACGGCCTGGGCTTCGACCGGGACGACCTCGAGGACGCCGGCATCAAGGAGGCCGACGCCGTCGCCGCGGTCACCTCCGGTGACAACTCGAACATCCTCACGGCCCGCATCGCCCGGGAGCACTTCGAGGTGCCAAACGTGGTGGCCCGCATCTACGACCCCCGCCGCGCCGTGATCTACCAACGCCTGGGCATCGCCACCGTCGCCACCGTCACCTGGACGACCGAGCAGATCACCCGTCGTCTGTTCCCCGAGCAGTCCCACCTCGAGTGGTCCGACCCCACCGGCGACCTCCTGCTCGTCGAGCGCATCCTGCCCGACGCCTGGGCCGGCCGCCGTCTCGCCGACGTCGGCTTCTCGCCCCGCATCCGGGTGGTCGCCCTCGTGCGGGCCGGTTCACCGCTGCTGGTCGACCCGGACACCGTCGGCCACGACGGCGACACCATGCACGTCATGGTGCACAAGGACGCCACCGAGGAGCTCGACGCCACCCTCGCCGACGCCGCTGGAGGCCAGTCGTGAAGATCGCCATCGCCGGCGCGGGCAACGTCGGTACCTACATCGCGGCCGACCTGCAGGGTGCCGGCCACGACATCTTGTTGATCGAGCAGGACTTCGACCTCGGCGCGCGCACGCAGGCCGAGCTCCCGTCGATCGAGGTCTTCGTCGGCGACGCCTGCGAGGTCAACGTCCTGCGCGACGCCGGCGTCGGCTCGGCCGACGTGATGGTGGCGGCGACCGGAGACGACGAGGACAACCTCGTCGTCTCGCTCCTCGCCAAGCAGGAGTTCGCGGTGCCCCGGGTCGTCGCCCGGGTGAACCATCCGCAGAACCACTGGCTCTTCAACGAGACCTGGGGCGTCGACGTGTCGGTGTCCACCCCGCACCTGCTCACCGCGCTGGTGGAGGAGGCGGTCTCCGTCGGCTCCCTCGTCCGGCTGCTCAACTTCGCCGAGGGCGAGGCCGGCCTCGTCGAGGTCACCCTGGCCGAGGACTCGCCGGCGGCCGGCGTGGCCATCGCCGCCCTCGACCTTCCGCGTGACGCCAGCATCGTCGCCGTCGTGCGCGATCGCCACGTCGTGGTCCCGCGCGGCGACACCGTGCTCCAGCGTGGCGACGAGGTGCTCGCCCTCATCACCCCCGCCTCCGAGGACCAGGTCAAGGCCCTGCTCGTCGGAGGCTGACCCGGCGGCCGCCGACCCGGCGCCCGCCGGTCCCCTCAGCGATCCGCGGCGCCCTGCGGGAACTGCCAGTCCAGCCAGTCGAGCACGGTCCGGGCGATGGCCCGGCCGTCCTCGGTGAGCGCGCCGCCGTCCACGACGTCGAAGCCGTGGTCGGCCCCCGGCACGATCTTGGTGGTGACGTCCTTGCCCGCGGCCTCGAGGGCGGCGGCGAAGCGCTCCGACTGGCCGACCGGGATCACGCCGTCCTCCTCGCCGTGGATGAGCAGCGCCGGCCCGTGCGCGCCGTCGGCGTTCACCACCGAGTCGGCCTTCTTCCATCGCTCGCGCACCTCGGGGTCCGAGCTCGAGCGCCGCCCGCCGTAGTAGCGCTCCTCGTCGGCCGACATGCCCGTGTAGTAGCCGTAGAAGCCGATGAAGCCGTTGATGTGGGACGGCGTGGTGGGCCACATCTCGGCGCCGTAGTAGTAGGGGTCGTCCCCCGAGACGTAGAGCTGCCCACCGAGGCGCGAGCCCGCGGAGCTACCGTGCACGACGATCCGGTCGATGTCGACACCGAGCTCGCCGGCCCGGTCGCGGACGTACTGCACCGCGGCCTTCACGTCCTGCTCCGGCTCGGGGTACACGGGCGACCGGGTGGTCTGGCCGAAGATCAGGTAGTCCACCGAGATCGTGACGTAGCCCGCGTACTGGTACACCTGGGCCCAGCCCCCCATGTCCGAGCGGGAGCCTCCGAACCCGCCGCCACCGTGGACGAGGACGATGGCGACGTCGCGGTGCTCGCCCTCGGGCACGCACAGGTCGCCCTGGTAGTGGTCGCCCGACGTCGGGGGCGTGATGGTGACCGTGGTGCAGCCCGCCGGGGCAGGCTCGGGCCCGGCGTCGTCCGCCGAGGTGTCGTTCGAGCCGGCGTCGAGCGCGTTCAGGGCCTCGGCGTCGGCGGCGGAGGTCGCGGCGGGCGTGGGCGACAGCCGGGCCATGGCCACGCCCGCGGTGGCCAGCACGACGACGACGGCGACCACCGAGGTCAGGACGCGCATCGCCGATCGCATGGTGGACCTATCGGCAGGCGAGGACCGCTCCGAAAGCTCGGGGCTAGCCGGGGGGCGGCGGCACCGGGTGCCGGCCGCTCAGGAGGCTGGCGGTGCGGTGGGCCAGCGCGGCCAGCGTCAGGGTGGGCCCGTACCCGGTGGAGGTGACGAACACCGACGAGTCGGCGCAGAGCAGGTTCTCGACGTCGTGGAAGCGGCCTTCCGGGCCGACCACGCTCGTGGCTGGGTCCGCCCCCATGCGGCAGGTGCCCATCACGTGGCGTGAGGCCGGTGCGAGGCCGAGCGGGTGCGCGGTCGCACCGGGCTCGTCCCTCGGCGGCGAGGACGACGAGACCGACCACTCGGCGCCGGCGTCGAGCAGCACCTGTTCGAGGACCGGCGACCAGTGGTCCGACGCGACGAGCTCGTGGCGGTGGGGGGCGTACGTGGCCCGACCCGCAGGACGGCCCCAGACGTCCCGCACGGCGGGGTCGAGGTCCACCCGGTTGCCCGGCTGGGGCAGATCCTCCCCCTGCATGGTGAACACCCACAAGCGGTCGCGTAGCGACGAGTCGCGCATGGCCACGTTGTGGAGCGGCCCGCTCGGGTAGGTGAGTGCCTCCTGGACCGGGTGGGCCGCCCCACCGTGCTCGACGATGCCGCCCCGGAACCACGGCAGGCCGGCGGCGCGGGCCGCGGCGAGGTCGTCGGCGGTGGGCACGCAGAAGTCGTCGTGGAGGTGGGTGACCGAACGGCCGCGCTCGGCGTGCAGCGAGAAGGGGAAGGCGCCGACCGTGAAGGTCTGGAAGTGGTACATGAGGTGGCGCCCGACGAGCCCGGACGAGTTGCCCACCCCACACGACAGGAGCAGCCGGGGCGTCTCGAAGGCACCGGCCGCCAGCACCACGTGGGCGGCGCGGACCTCCTGGACGGCGCCGCGGGCATCGAGGTAGCGCACGCCGGTGGTGCGGCGCCCCGAGGAGTCGAGCAGCACCTCGGTGACGTGGGACTCGGCCCGCAGGTCGCAGCGGCCGGTGCGCAGCGCCCGCTGGAGCATGGCGATGGGGTCGCCCTTGGCGTGGGTGGGGCAGCCGTAGTACCCGCAGAACCCGCAGTCGTTGCAGGCGGGCCGGCCGTCGTAGGGGACGCTGTTGGCGCCGGTGGGGGCCCGGTACGGGTGCAGGCCGTGGCGCTCGGCGGCCGGCACCGAGAGGGTGGCCCCGAACATGTCGGGGCCGGGGGGCATCGGGTACGGACCGGACCGCCAGGCCGCGAACGGGTTGGCATCGGCGTCGCCCGCGACGCCGATGGCCGCCTCGACGGCGGCGTAGTGCGGTTCGAGGTCGTCGTAGGTGATGGGCCAGTCCGCCACGGCCGCCCCGTCCACCGGCCCCCGCTCGCTCAGCAGGGCGAAGTCCTCCTCCCGGAAGCGGGGGAGCTTGCCGTCGGCGTGGGTGCCGCCCCCGCCCACGGTGGAGGGCAGGTTGTTCACGTCGCCGGTGAAGATGCGGTTGCCGTCGGCCTCGGTACGCCGGAAGGTGCGGGGCTCGGCCAGGGGGTCGGGCCCGAGGAAGTGGCGGAACGAGAACTTCAGCTCGTCGTTCGAGAACTCGTGCCGGGGCGCGTAGGGCGGCTCGGTGTCGATGAGGTGGTTGCGGCCCTTCTCCAGCAGCACCACCGACCAGCCCGCCGCGGTCAGCACCTCTGCGGCGGTCGACCCGCCTGGGCCGGACCCGACGATGACGGCGTCGGCGTCGAGGTCAGTCACGTCCCGTGACCTCCACCGCGGTGTAGCCCCGGGGCTGGCTGTCGCCGGCGAAGCCGATCGACCGCCAGCCGGCGCCGTCCCGGTTGCCGCCGTAGACCGGGTCTCCGTAGAGGCCCTCGCAGCCATGGGTGTGCAGCAGGTCCCGGAACCCTGAGTCGGCGGCGAGGCGCTGGTCCTGGTCCTCGCCGGCGAGGGTGACGAAGTCCGGGCCCAAGGCGGCGAGCCCGGCCCGGTAGCGCTGCTGCCAGCCGACGACGGGGCCGTTCCACTCCCGCTCGGGGATCCCCTGCGAGCCCTCGATCCGGGTGCGCCACGCCAGCTCCTCGATCCGGCTGAGGGGAGTGAAGCGGGAGAACCCGTCCTCGCCCCCGTGGCGCCCGGAGAAGGGGCCCCCTGCCCAGATGCGGGGCGGATCGACGAGGAACGCGCCGAGCAGGCCGTCGACGTAGTCGGCCACACCGGCGGCACGCGCCCCGGGGGCGCCCTCGTCGTCGGCCGGGAACAGCCGCTCGAGTGCAGCCTCGAGCACGCCGTGCTCCTCGTCGGTGAGCCAGATCGCGATGGGCGCACCTTAGGTCGCCGCCCCGGCCCGGGCCGTGGGCGTCAGCAACTCGTCAGGAGTCGGCCGGTGCGCGCTAAGAGCGCATCAAGCGCCTTCCGCTCCTGGTTGCCCGGACGTACACCGGGACCATGGCGAAGACACGAACGGAACCCATCGATCCCTTCGTCGCCGGGCTCGTGGCCGGCGTGAGCATGGTGGCGCTGGCGGCTCTCCTGGTGCCGCTGCGCTCCTGGCTGGGCAACACCAACGTCGCGCTGGTGCTCGTGGTGGGCATCGTGGCCGCCGCCGCTCTCGGCGGGCGCTCGGCCGGTGTGGCCGGCTCCGTGGCCGCAGCGCTGTCGTACGACTTCTTCCACACCCTCCCGCACTACACGATGACCGTCCACGCCCGGGTGGACCGCATCACCACGGTGCTCCTGCTCGTGGTGGGCGTGCTCGCCGGCGAGATCGTGGTTCGCACCCAACGCGCCCGCGCCGTCGCCCACGTGCGCGAGGACGAGCTGGTGCGGCTCCGCCGTGCCGCCCACCTGGCCAGCGCCACCGACCCGGCGGATCTCGTGCCGATGCTCGAAGCGGAGCTGGCGAGCCTCCTGGGGCTGTGGTTCTGCCGGTTCCAGCGCGCCCCGCTGGACGAGCCGGTGCCCCGCCTCACCCGTCACGGGGTGACCGTCCCGGCCGGGGTGGCGCCCCTCACCGAGGACCCCAACTCGTGGTCGATCGAGCTGCCCGTGACGGTGGGGGAGCGGGACCTCGGCCGCTTCCTGCTCGTGCCCCACGAGCCCCTCGCCGCGGGCGGGTTCGATCCTGACGCCCGGCGCGACGCGCTCGCCCTGGCCGACCAGCTCGCCGCGGTGCTCGCGGTCACCACGCCCGATGACCGGAGGAGGAACTGATGGCGGACGTCCTGTTCGTGCTCGTGGTGGTGGCGTTCTTCGCCGTCGCCGCAGCGTTCGTGGTCGCCTGCGACCGCATCATCGGGCCGGAGGAGCTGCCCGAAGCCACCGAAGTGGCGAACGACCGCTCCGCCGAAGTGGTGGCCCGATGACCTTCGACAACGTCGCCGGACTGGTGATCGCCCTCGCGGTCATCGGTTACCTCGTCGCCGCCCTCGTCTTCCCGGAGAGGTTCTGATGAGCGAAGCGGGGGCCCGAGCGGCCCGTGAGCGCAGCGAACAGGAGCGGATCAGATGACGGTCTCCGGCTGGCTCCAACTCGCCACGCTCGTCGCGCTCATCGCTCTGGGGACGCGGCTGCTCGGCCCCTACCTCGCCCGGGTCTTCGGGGGCGGGTCCGCTCCGGGCGACCGTGTGTTCCTGCCCGTCGAGCGCTTCGTCTACCGCCTGGCGGGGGTGGACCCCGAGCGCGAGCAGCGCTGGAACGTCTACGCCTACTCGCTGCTGGCCTTCAGCGCGGTGTCGGTGCTGTTCCTCTACCTGCTCCAACGCGTGCAGGAGTGGCTGCCGCTCAACCCCACCGACGCCGTGGGGGTGCCCGCCGCACTCGCCTTCAACACCGCGGTGAGCTTCGTCACCAACACGAACTGGCAGAACTACGGCGGCGAGCTCACCATGAGCCACCTCACCCAGATGGCCGGTCTGGCGGTGCAGAACTTCGTGTCCGCCGCCGTGGGCCTGTCGGTGGCGGTGGCGCTCATCCGGGGCCTGGCCCGACGGCGGGGGGCCACCATCGGCAACTTCTGGGTGGACCTCACGCGGGCCACGCTGCGGGTGCTCTTGCCCCTGGCCATCGTGTTCGCCGTCGTCCTCGTGGGGCGGGGGGTCGTCCAGAACTTCGACGGCTTCACCGACGTCTCCACCGTCGAGGGCACCGTGCAGTCCATCCCCGGCGGCCCGGCGGCGAGCCAGGAGGCCATCAAGGAGCTCGGCACGAACGGCGGCGGCTTCTGGAACGCCAACTCGGCCCATCCGCTCTCGAACCCCGACGGCCTCACCAACCTCCTCCAGATCGCGGCCCTGCTCGTGATCCCCTTCTCCCTCACCTACGCCTACGGGCGGATGGTGAAGGACCAGAAGCAGGGCTGGGTGGTCTTCGCGGCGATGTTCCTGCTCTGGATCGCGGCCGCCGGCCTGGCCATGGGCTTCGAGGCGGCCGGCAACGACCACCTCGACCCGCTGCGGGTCGATCAGGCCGTCACCAGCAACCAGTCGGGTGGGAACCTCGAAGGCAAGGAGGTGCGCTTCGGCCCGACCGCCTCCGGGTTGTTCGCGGCATCGACCACCGGGACCTCGACCGGCGCGGTCATCTCGTCCCACGACAGCTTCACGGCCTTCGGCGGGGCCGTGCCGCTGGTCAACATGATGCTGGGGGAGGTGAGCCCGGGCGGCGTGGGGGCCGGCCTCTACGGCATGTTGGTCTTCGCCCTGCTGGCGGTGTTCATCGCCGGCCTGATGGTCGGCCGGACCCCCGAGTACCTCGGCAAGAAGATCCAGGCCGCCGAGATGAAGCTCGTCGTGCTCTATCTGCTGGCAGTGCCCGCCGTGGTGCTCTGCTTCACGGGCGCCTCGCTGCTGCTCGACTCGGCGCTGGCCTCCCGGGCCAACCTCGGGCCGCACGGCCTGACCGAGATCGCCTACGCCTTCACGTCGGCTGGCAACAACAACGGGTCGGCCTTCGGAGGGCTCACCGGGAACACCGATTGGTACAACACGACCCTCGGGCTCTCGATGCTCGTCGGCCGCTTCCTGCTGATCGTGCCCGTGCTCGCCATCGCAGGGTCGCTGGTGCGCAAGCAGCCGGCGCCGGTGTCGGCCGGGACCTTCCCCACCGGCACTCCGCTGTTCGCCGGACTGCTGGTGGGGGTCATCGTCATCGTCGTCGGGCTCACCTACTTTCCGGTGCTCGCCCTCGGACCCCTCGTGGAGGGACTGTCGTGAGCGAGAACAGTTCGCTGTTCGACCCCGAGATCCTGCGTCCGGCGGTCGGGGACGCCTTCCGCAAGCTCGACCCGCGCGTGGCCATGCGCAACCCCGTCATGTTCGTGGTGCTCATCGGCAGCGTGGTCACCACGCTCGTGTTCCTGCGGGACCTCGGGTCCTCGACAGCCAGCGAGAACGTCTTCGCCGGCCTCGTGGCCCTGTGGCTCTGGTTCACGGTCCTGTTCGCCAACCTGGCCGAGGCCGTGGCCGAGGGCCGCGGCAAGGCGCAGGCCGACTCGCTGCGCCGGGCCAAGGCCGACACCACGGCCCGCGTGCGCCGATCAGGGGGCGCCATCGACGAGGTCCCCAGCCCGCAGCTCGCCATCGGGGACGAGTGCGTCGTGACCGCCGGCGACGTGATCCCCGGCGACGGCGAGGTCATCGAGGGCATCGCCTCGGTGGACGAGTCGGCCATCACCGGCGAGTCAGCTCCGGTCATCCGCGAGTCCGGCGGCGACCGCTCGGCGGTCACGGGCGGGACGCGGGTCCTCTCCGACGAGATCGTGGTGCGCATCACCGCCAAGCCCGGTGAGACCTTCCTCGACCGGATGATCGCCCTCGTGGAGGGTGCCTCCCGGCAGAAGACGCCGAACGAGATCGCGCTGAACATCCTGCTCGCGGGCCTGACCATCATCTTCCTGCTGGCGACCGTGACGTTGCAGCCGCTCGCGATCTACTCCGGGGCCGAGCAACCCATCATCATCCTGGTCGCCCTGCTGGTGTGCCTGATCCCGACGACCATCGGCGCCCTCCTCTCGGCCATCGGCATCGCCGGCATGGATCGCCTGGTGCAGCGCAACGTGTTGGCCATGTCGGGGCGCGCCGTCGAGGCCGCCGGCGACTGCTCGACGCTCCTGCTCGACAAGACGGGCACCATCACCCTCGGCAACCGCCAGGCGTCCGAGTTCATCCCCGTGGGCGATGTCACCGAGGCGCACCTCGCCGAGGTGGCGCAGCTCTCCAGCCTCGCCGACGAGACCCCGGAGGGGCGCTCGGTCGTGGTGTTGGCGAAGGAGCAGTACGGCCTGCGGGAGCGAGAGCTCGCCGGCGCCGAGCTCGTCCCCTTCACCGCCCAGACCCGCATGAGCGGGGTGGACTTCGAGGGTCGCTCCATCCGCAAGGGTGCCGCCGACTCGGTGCGCCGCTGGGTCGAGGAGGCGGGGGTCGACGTGCCCCCGGAACTGGGGCAGGTCGTCGACGGCATCGCCTCGGCCGGCGGTACGCCGCTGGTGGTCGCGGAAGGAGATGAGGTCGGCGGCTCGGCCACTCGCCGCGCCCTCGGGGTCATCCACCTCAAGGACGTCGTGAAGCAGGGCATGCGCGAGCGCTTCGACGAGCTCCGGGCCATGGGCATCCGCACGGTGATGATCACCGGCGACAACCCCCTCACCGCCAAGGCCATCGCCGACGAGGCCGGCGTCGACGACTTCCTCGCCGAAGCCACCCCTGAGGACAAGATGGCCCTCATCAAGCGGGAGCAGGCCGGCGGCTTCCTCGTGGCCATGACCGGCGACGGCACCAACGACGCGCCGGCCCTGGCGCAGGCCGACGTGGGCGTGGCCATGAACACCGGGACCCAGGCCGCCAAGGAGGCCGGGAACATGGTGGACCTGGACTCGAACCCGACGAAGCTGATCGAGATCGTGGAGATCGGAAAGCAGCTCCTCATCACCCGGGGCTCGCTCACCACCTTCTCCATCGCCAACGACGTGGCGAAGTACTTCGCCATCATCCCGGCCATGTTCGTCGGGGTGTTCCCCGCCCTCGACACCCTCAACATCATGGATCTGCAGACCCCGCGCTCGGCGATCCTCTCCGCGGTCATCTTCAACGCCCTGGTCATCGTGGCGCTGATCCCGTTGGCCCTCCGGGGCGTCAAGTTCCGGGCCGAGTCGGCCGCCGCCGTCCTCCGGCGGAACATCCTCGTCTACGGCCTGGGCGGGCTCATCGTCCCCTTCGTGGGCATCAAGCTCATCGACGTCGTCGTCACCGCACTGGGAGTGTCATGAGACGCCAACTGCTTCCCGCCCTGCGGCTGCTCGCGGTCTTCACCGTCCTGGTGGGCATCGCCTACCCGCTGTTCGTGACCGGGGTGGCCCAGGTGGCGTTCCCCGACCAGGCCGCCGGCTCGATCGTCACCGTCGACGGGGAGGCGGTCGGTTCCTCCCTCCTCGGCCAGGAGTTCACGGGGGACGAGTACTTCGAGAGCCGACCGTCGGCCGCCGGCGACGGCTACGACGCCGCCTCGAGCGGCCCGTCCAACCTCGGGCCGTCCAACCCCGACCTGCTGGCCGCCGTCGAGGAGCGGGCGGTGACCTACCGGGAGCGGAACGGGTTGGACGCGGACGCCGCGGTGCCGGTGGACGCCGTGACGGCGTCGGCGTCGGGGCTCGATCCCCACATCTCGGTGGCCAACGCCCGACTCCAGGCCGAGCGCGTCGCCGCCGCCCGCGGCCTGCCGGTGGAGGACGTGCTCGCCCTCGTGGACGACCACACCGAGGGCCGGGCCCTGGGCTTCCTGGGCGAGGTGGGGGTGAACGTCCTCGAGCTCAACCTCGCCCTCGACCGGGCCGCGGCTTCGTAGCCTGTCGATCATGGCCCGGGGCAAGCTGCGCATCTACCTCGGTGCCGCGCCGGGTGTGGGCAAGACCTTCGCCATGTTGAACGAGGGGCGGCGCCGCCGGGACCGTGGCACCGACGTGGTGGTCGGCTACGTCGAGACCCATGGGCGCCCGAACACCGCCGCGCAGCTCGAGGACCTCGAGGTGGTCCCGCGACGCACCCTCGGGCACCGGGGGACCGAGTTCCAGGAGATGGACGTCGATGCCGTCCTGGCTCGCCGCCCAGCGGTCGTGCTGGTCGACGAGCTCGCCCACACCAACGTCCCGGGCAGCCGCCACGCCAAGCGCTGGCAGGACGTGGCCGAGCTGCTCGCCGCCGGCGTCGACGTGCTGTCGACCCTGAACATCCAGCACCTCGAGTCGGTCAACGACGTGGTCGAGCGGATCACCGGGGTGAAGCAGCAGGAGACCATCCCCGACGAGTTCGTCCGCCAGGCCGACCAGGTCGAGCTGGTGGACATGACCCCCGAGGCGCTGCGCCGCCGCATGGCCCACGGCAACATCTACGCGCCGGAGAAGGTCGATGCCGCGCTGGCCAACTACTTCCGGGTGGGGAACCTCGGGGCCCTGCGCGAGCTGGCGCTGCTCTGGGTGGCCGACAAGGTCGACGAGTCGCTCCAGGACTACATGGCCGACCACGGCATCGAGGGTCCCTGGGAGACGCGGGAGCGCGTCGTCGTGGCCCTCACCGGCGCACCCAGCAGCGAGCACCTGATCCGCCGAGCGGCCCGGATGGCCATGCGCTCCAAGGCCGAGCTGCTCGGGGTGCACATCTCGGTCGGCGACGGGCTGGCGGCGGCCCCCAGCGACCTGCTCCTCCAGCACCGCCGCCTGCTCGAGGACCTCGGGGGCGCCTACCACGAGGTCGTCGGCGCGGACGTCGCGACCACCCTGTTGTCGTTCGCTCGCTCCCAGCACGCCACCCAGATCGTCCTCGGGGCCAGTCGGCGATCGCGGTGGGCCGAGCTGTCGCGCGGCTCGGTCATCAACGCGGTCGTGCGGGCGTCGGGACCCATCGACGTGCACGTGATCAGCCAGGAGGATGCCGACGGCGAGCTCCCGCCCCTGCCCCGGGCGCGCTCCGCGACGCTCTCGCTGCGACGGCAGCTCGCCGGGCTCGCCCTCGCTCTCGCGGGCGTACCGCTCCTGACGCTGCTGCTGGCCAACACTCGGGAGGTCTTCGACCTACCCGCCGACATGTTGGTCTACCTGCTGTTGGTGGTCGCAGTGGCGACCGTGGGCGGCGCCATCCCCGCCGTCCTCTGCGCGGTGACCGGGTCGCTGGCCCTGAACTGGTTCTTCACGCCGCCGCTCTACACGTTCACCATCGACAAGGGGGAGAACGCGTTCGCCCTCGTCGTGTTCATCACCGTGGCGGTGATCATCAGCGCGCTGGTGAGCCAGGCGGCGCGTCGTCGGGCCGACGCCGCCCGCGCCACCGCCGAGGCGGAGGCCCTGGCCCGTGTCACCGGGGGCCTCGTGTCCGGTGAGGACCCGTTGGCCGGCACCGTCGATCGCCTGCGGTCCACCTTCTCCCTCGATGCGGTGGCGGTGCTGGTCCCGGGCCCCGACGCCGACACGTGGGTGGTGGATGCGAGCGCCGGATCGCCCGTCCCCACCCGCCCGACCGGGGACGGATCGACGATCGCGCTCGGCGACGGTGCCGCCCTCGTGCTGGTGGGCGATCGGCTCCGCGAGGACGACCTGCGGGTCCTGGACGCGTTCGCCGCCCAGCTCCACGCCGCCCTCGAGCGGCGGGCGCTGGCTGCGGAGGCCGCGGAAGCCGGCGCGCTCGCCCACACCGACCAGTTGCGCACCGCCCTGCTCCGAGCGGTCTCGCACGACCTGCGCACGCCGCTCGCGTCGATCAAGGCGTCGGCCACCAGCCTGCTCCAGGAGGACGTCGACTGGTCGCCCGCGGCGGTGCGGGAGTTCCTCGTCACCATCGACGAGGAGGCCGACCGCCTCAACTCGCTCGTGGGCAACCTCCTCGACATGAGCCGGCTCGAAACGGGCGCCCTCGACCTGCTCGTGCGGCCCGTCGGACTGGAAGAGGTGGTCGCGGCGGCGCTCTCGAGCCTGGGGGCGATCGCCGCCGAGGTCACCGTGGACGTGCCCGAGACCCTGCCCCGGGTGGCCGCCGACCCTGCACTGCTCGAGCGGGCCGTCGCCAACGTGATCGGCAACGCGGTCCAGGCCAGCCCGGCCGGTGCCGAGGTGCGGGTCCAGGCCGGCGCGGTGGGCGACAGCGTGGACCTGCGCGTCATCGATCAGGGGCCCGGTGTCGCACCGGAGCTGCGCGAGGTCATGTTCCTCCCGTTCCAGCGCCTCGGCGACCAACCCAACGGCAGCGGCGTGGGGCTCGGCCTGGCGGTGGCGCACGGGTTCCTGGACGCCATGGGCGGCGCGCTCGTGGCCGACGACACCCCGGGCGGTGGGCTCACCATGGTCCTGAGCCTGCCGATCGCCGCCAGCGTGACCGCCGTCGGCGTGGAGGGGCCGTCGTGACCGAGTCGGGCTGTGTGCTGGTGGTGGACGACGAGCGGCAGATTCGGCGGGCCCTCGGCACCAACCTCCGGGCGCGGGGCTACGACGTCGTGCTCGCCGCATCGGGGGAGGAGGCGCTCACCTTGGCGGCCGAGCGTCATCCCGACGTCGTGATCCTCGACCTGGGCCTGCCCGGCATCGACGGCATCGAGGTGGTCCGGGGGCTGCGGGGCTGGGCCACGATGCCCATCGTGGTGCTGTCGGTCCGTGAGGGCGAGGCCGACAAGGTCGCCGCGCTCGACGCCGGTGCCGACGACTACGTGACCAAGCCCTTCGGCATGAACGAGCTGCTGGCCCGCTTGCGGGCGGCGCTGCGGCGCTCGACGCCCGCCGAGGAAGAGGCGGTGATCGCCACCGACTCGTTCACCATCGATCTCGCCGCGAAGCGCGTGGTGCGCGCCGGGGAGGAGGTGCACCTCACGCCGACCGAGTGGCACCTCATCGAGGTGCTCGTGCGCCACCAGGGCAAGCTCGTGAGCCAGCGCCAACTCCTCCAGGAGGTGTGGGGGCCGCAGTACGAGACCGAGACGAACTACCTGCGCGTCTACCTGGCCCAGGTCCGGCGCAAGCTCGAGCCCGATCCGTCCCGCCCGCGCTACTTCATCACCGAGCCCGGGATGGGCTACCGCTTCGAGGGGGCCCAGCCGCAGTAGCGTCCGGCCATGGCCAAGAGCGTGGAAGAGCTGCACGAAAAGCTGATGGACGAGTACGGGCAGGTCCGGCGGAAGTTCGACCAGATCCACACCGCCTTCGACCGGGTCATCACGGCCGGGCCCGAGGACGACCTGCACGACCGGTTGCTCCACCTCGAGAAGGTGGTGAAGGAAGTCCGCGACGGCGGGGTCGTGGGCTCCGGCGCCAACGGCCACCGGCGGGCGCTGAAGGAGTACCAGGAGGCGGTCGAGGCGCAGGGCGCTCCCGACAAGTCGGGTCCCACCGAGGGCTGACGCACCGCCCGTCGCGGCCCCGAGCGGCGCTCAGGCGCCCCACATGTTCTTGCGCACGAAGTCGTAGATGTTGGCGAAGTTGGCGTTGACCTCTTCGGGGATGGGCACCAGCTCGCCGAGCGCTCGGGCACCCCACACGATGTGGGCGTTGTGCTCGACCACGAGCGCGGCGTGCAGGGCGTCGTCGACGTTCTTGCCGACGGTCACCATCCCGTGGTTGGCCATGAGCGTGGCGCTGCGGTCGCCGAGGCCGGCGGCCACCACCTCGGCGAGCTCGTCGGTGCCGGTGGTGCGGTAGTCGCACACCCGTACCTCGCCGCCGATGAACACGACGAACTCCTCCACTGCGGCGGGGATGGGCTGGTGCACCAAGGCGAACATCGAGGCGTGCTTCGGGTGCGCGTGGATCACGCCCATCACCTCGGGATGGGCCCGGTAGCAGGCCAGGTGCAGCGACTTCTCGGAGGTGGCGCTGCGCTCGCCGGCCACCTTCTCGCCGTCGAGGTCCACCACGACCAGGTCGTCGAGGACCATGGGGTCGTAGGCCAGTGACGACGGCGTCATCACCACGTTGCCGTCCGACAGCCGGCCGGACACGTTGCCCGACGTGCCCTCGACCAGGCCCTTGGCGTACATGGTCTTGGCCGCCGCCAGCACGGCGGCGAACACCGCGTCGTCTGCATCCGACATCAGTCGAGGACCTCTTGTGCGTTCCCCGGCCACGCAGGCCGCGGCCTCGAACCTTCGGAGCGGCTCACGAAAGGACCTCCGGGTTGGCGATGTGGGTGGGGCGCTCGCCGGCGAGGAGGCGGACCAGGTCGTCGGCGATGATGCGGGAGTGGTTGGCCTCGGTGTCGTAGGTGGCGCCGCCGATGTGGGGGGTCAGCACCACGTTGGCCATCGAGCAGAGGGGATGGTCGGTGGGCAGCGACTCACCCTCGAAGTGGTCGAGGCCGGCGCCGCCGAGGGGGCCTGACGTCAGCGCCTCGGTGAGAGCGTCCAGGTCGTGCAGCGCGGCCCGGGCCGAGTTCACGTAGATGGCGCCCTCCCGCATGGCCGCGAATTGCTCGGCGCCCATCATCCCCAGCGTGTCCGGGCTGACCGCGGCGTGCATCGACACCACGTCGGCTTCGGCGAGCAGCGCGTCGAGCGAGTGGGTCGCCTCGTCGTTGAACGGGTCGTGGGCGATCACCTGCATGCCGAGCCCCTCCAGGCGCCAGCGGGTGGCCCGGCCCACGGCGCCGAGGCCGACGATGCCGGCGGTCCGGCCGGCCAGCTGCCAGGCCCGGAACCGCTGGTACGGGATGGTGCCGTCCTTGAAGACCTCGCCGGCGCGCACGTCGGCGTCGGCAGGGAGCAGGTGGCGGTTGACCGCGAGGAGGAGGGCCACGGCGAGCTCGGCGACCCCGTCGGCGTTGCGGCCCGGCGCGTGCAGCACGGGGATGCCCTTGGCGGTGGCCCCGGCGACGTCGACGTTGGTGGGGTCGCCCCGGGTCGAGCCGATGGCGAGGAGGGGGAGCTCGAGGACGGCGCCGGTGCAGAAGTCGGCCTCGCAGACCACGATGTTCGCGCCCTCGGCCTCGATGCGGGCGGCCAGCGCCTTGTCGTCGTAGAGGCGCAGCGGGCGGTGCTCGATCCACGGGTCGTAGACCACCTCGGCGACGGACTCGAGGGTGGCGAGCCCCTCCCCCCGGAACGGCGCGGTGACCAGCGCTCGTGGCTTCTCGGCTTCCCCCATGGGGGCATCCTCGCGCGACCGGGGGGACGGTTGTGCCGTCCGGCCCGGGGCGGCGCAGACTGACAGCCGTGCATCCGCTGCGCATCGCCGTGCTGGTCAAGCAGATCCCCAAGGTCGAGGCCATGGTCCTCGGCGACGACGGCCGCCTGGTGCGCGAAGGACTGCCCCTGGAGATGAACGCCTACTGCCGTCGCGCGGTGGCCATCGGGGCCGAACTCGCCGCGGCCACGGGGGGCACGGTGACCGCGCTCACCCTCGGGCCACCCTCGGCCGAGGACACGCTGCGGGAGGCCATCGCCTGGATCGAGGAGCGGGGGGTGCCCGTCGAGGGGGTGCACCTCTGCGACCCGGCCTTCGCCGGCTCGGACACGCTCGTCACGGCGCAGGCGCTCGCCGCCGCCCTGCAGCGCCACGAGGCCTTCGACCTCGTCCTGGCCGGCCGCAACTCGGTCGACGCCGACACGGGGCAGGTCGGACCCGAGCTCGCCCAGCTGCTCGACCTCGCGTTCGTGGCCGGCGTGCGCGAGCTCGCCCTCGTCGACGGCGCCGTGAGCGTCCGGCTCGAGCACGACGACGAATGGGTCGAGGCCACGGTGTCGTTGCCGGCGGTGCTCTCCGTGGCCGAGCGCCTCACCGATCCGGCGAAGGTGCCGCCCGAGGGCCGCGCCGCGGTCGCTTCGGACCGCATCACCTCGGTCACCGCCGCCGAGCTCGGCCCGGGTCCGTGGGGCGCGGCGGCGAGCCCGACCTCGGTCGGCGACGTGCGCTCGCTCGAGGTCGAGCGCCTGCGTCGGCGCCTCGCCGGCTCCGTCGAGGACCAGGTGGCGGAAGCGGTCGCCGTGCTCGCCGACCGGGGCGTGCTCGAGGGCGCCGCCGACGGTCCGTCCGAGACCGTCGCCCCACCCGCAGGCGCCGGCGGTCCCGCTGGTCCTGCGGTGGCCGTTGTGGTCGAGCCCGACCGCGTCCGCCTCACCCGGGAGCTGCTCGGCGCGGCCGCTCGGCTGGCGTCCGAGCTGGGGGGCCGGGTGGTGGCCCTTGGCACCAACCTGCCCCCGGTCGAAGACCTCGGGACGTGGGGCGTGGACGAGGCGGTCACCGTCACGGGCGCCCTGGTCGAAGAGGACGTGGCCGCCGGGGTCGCCGAGTGGGTCGCCGCCCGTGGGCCCTGGGCGGTCCTCGCGCCCAGCACCGCATGGGGCCGCGAGGTCGCCTCCCGGGTGGCGGCCGCCCTGGGGGCCGGGCTCACCGGCGACGCGGTCGGGCTCACCATCGAGGACGAACCGGCGTCGGAGCCCGAGGGCGCCGGCGCCGGCACGGGCGGTCGCCTCGTGGCGTGGAAGCCGGCGTTCGGCGGCCTGCTCGTGGCGGCGGTGCGCTCGACGTCCCCGGTCCAGCTCGTCACGGTGCGCGCCGGGGTGCTGCCCCTCCTCGAGGGTCGAGAGCCGGTGCCGGTGGCCACGGGGACGGTCGGCGTGACGCCACGGGGCCGGGTGGTGGTGCACGGCCGTCACCGGGAGGACGATGCCGAGGCGCTCGCGTCGGCGGACGTCGTCATCGGCATCGGCCAGGGCATCGATCCGGCCCACTACGCCGAGCTGGAGCCCCTGCGCCGGGCGTTGGGCGCGGAACTGGCCGCCACGAGGAAGGTGACAGACAAGGGGTGGTTGCCGCGGGCCCGTCAGCTCGGGATCACCGGTCACAGCATCGCCCCGCGGCTGTACGTGGCGCTCGGCCTGAGTGGGAAGTTCAACCACACGATGGGCGTGCGCAGCTCGGGCACCATCCTCGCGGTGAACCCCGACCCCGAGGCGCTCATCTTCGAGTGGGCCGACCTGGCCATCGTCGGGGACTGGCGGGAGGTCGCCCCCCTGCTCGTGGAGCGTCTCGAGGAGGCGGCCCGCGACGGCGCCGCCGGAACGGAGCACTGAGATGGCCGACGACGGCGCCAACCCCTACGGCCTCAGCGACGAGGTGATCGCGGCGCTGGAGGCCCGCTTCCGGGCCACCCCGCTGCACGCTCTGCTGGGCCTCGAGTTCCTCGAACGCACCGACGAGCACGTGGTGGTGTCCATGCCGGTGCGCAACGAGGCCTTCGGCAGCACCGGGAACCTCCATGGCGGCGCCATCGCCACGCTCATCGACGTCGCGGCCGCGTCCGCCGCGGCCCGCAGCAGCTCGTTCGTGCCCGGCCAGAACACGTTGGTCACCGCCGACCTGCATGTCCGCTACCTCGGCCGTCCCAAGGGAGACGTCGTGCGGGCCGTGGCCACCGTGGTGCGGGCGGGCCGCCAGCTCGTCGTGGTCGAGTGTCGTGTGCTCGACCCCGAGGACCGCGTGATCGCGGTGGCGGACTTCGCCGGCATGGTCGTGCCGCTCCGCGACCCGCTGCTGCCCGGCGCCGAGCCCGACCGGAGCGCTCCCGAGCTCTGACCCCCTCGTCGGGGGGTCGGTCCCCCCGGCAACAGGGCCGAAGGGCCCCCATCGCTACAGCCTCGGCGCAGGGGTGCCGACAACCCGGGCGTGAAACGACGCGGACGGCGGCGCGACCTCCTGGTCGCCGGCATCACCGCGCTGGCCCTCGCGCCGGTGGCGGTGCTCGGCCTCGCCGCGCCCGTGCCCTCCGCTGCGGCGCCGGCGGCGCCTGCCGCCGCACCGACCCTGGTGACGCCCGGGACCGGCCCCGACGGCACGTGTGAGGCCGCCGGGCTCGTCGTGGCCGGGGTGATCGACGGGGCCACGCTCTGCTCGACCGGCCCCGAGCCCGGCGTGGGACCCGTGCCGCCTGGCGCCGCGCCCACCGAGGCCACCGCCGGCATCCAGTGCTACGGCGACGGCACGAGTGGGGCCCGCGTGCAACTGGTCTACGCCCACCCGTCGGGGGTGAACCGGCTGTCGGCCCTTCGGGCCACGATGCGCACCCGCGCCGCGCAGATGGAGACCATCTTCAACGCCAGTGCCGGCCAGACCGGTGGCCAGCGCCACATCCGATGGGTCACCGACGCCAACTGCAACCTCGAGATCCTCGACGTGCTCATCCCCGCAAGCCAGGTGCCGGCGACAGCCTTCAGCGCGCTCATGTCCACCATGGTCTCGAAGGGGTTCAGCGACCCCGACCGCAAGTACGTCATCTGGGCCGAGACGAGCAATGCCAAGCCGACCACCTGTTCGGGGCTGGGAACGCTGTGGTACGACGCCCAGCCGACGGCGCTGAACTGGAACGACGCCCGCACGGGCTACGCCCGCCTCGATGAGACCTGCCTGCGCTCGGGCTTCGACGGTCGTACCGAGGCCCACGAGCTCATGCACACCATCGGGGGCGTGCAGCCGACCGCGCCGAATGCGACGCCGAGCGGGCACTGCCGCGACGAGGGTGACCGCATGTGTTACGACGACGACGGCGCCGGTCCGGTGCGGATGCGGTCGGTCTGCTCGTCGGGCAACGAGCTCCGCTTCGACTGCGGCCATGACGACTACTTCGCCGTGAACGCCGCCTGCGGGGCGGGCGGGTGGCTCGCCTCGCGCTGGAACACGGCCGACAGCCGTTGGCTCGAGTCCGTGCCCGGTGGGTCGCTGGCCCCTCCGGCCAACGACCGGGCCGCCGCCGCGACCCCGCTGTCGGGGTACGCGGGGTCGGTGGCCACGTCGAACGCCGGCGCCACCCAGGAGCTCGGCGAGAAGTCGCCCGCGGGAAAGCCTGGTGGTCGGTCGATCTGGTTCTCGTGGACCGCCCCGGTCACGGGCCCGATGGCCTTCGACACCTGCGGCAGCGACACCGACACCCTGCTCGGCGTCTTCACCGGATCGGCGACGTCCCTGGCCAATCTGGTGTCTCGTGGTGAGGGCGACGACGACGGCCAGCTCGGCCAGCAGTCCCGGGTGACGTTCGACGCCACGGCCGGGACCACCTACCTGGTGCAGGTCGACGGGCGCGGTGGGGATCAGGGCCCGGTCACCGTCCGGTGGGGGGCGCCGTACCACGGCTACTCCGACGTGCCCCTGGGGGCCTGGTACGAGGCATCGGTCAACTGGGTCAAGCGCTTCGCGCTGCTCGATCCCCAGCCCGGCGGTGGGTTCGGCCCGAAGGTCGCGATGACCAGAAGCCAGGTCGTCACCATGCTCTGGCGCCTCGCCGATCGCCCCGCCGCTCGCAGCCAGGCCTCTTTCGGGGACGTGCCCGTCACCGCCGCCTACCGTCCCGCGTTGAACTGGGCCGCGCAGGAGGGGATCGTGGCCCCGTACCCCGACGGGACGTTCCACCCGAACGCCACGGTCAAGCGCGGGCACTTCGCCGACATGCTCTGGCGTCTCGCGGGCTCGCCGTCCGCCGGCGCGCCGGCCGGCTTCGGGGATGTCGCGGCGTCGAGCAAGCTGGCGCCGGCGGTCGGCTGGGCCGCCGCCGAGTCTCTGGTGACGCCGTACCCCGACGGGACGTTCCGTCCGAAGAAGGCGCTCACCCGTCAGCAGATCGCCTCCATCCTGTTCGACTTCGCCTCGAGCGCGGACGCGTGGGGCGCCTATCCGGCTGCCCTGCCCTCGACCGTGGTGTTCCGCCACTGACGAGGCGAGGTGTCACTGTGACACCTCGTGTCCAGGGGTGCCGTCCGCCTTGCTAGAGTCCCGGCGCTCCTCACGTGGCGGACCTGGAGAGCAAGCGGGTGCGGCGGCCGTGTGCTCGGTGGCGGACCCGGTTGGGGGGCGGGACACACCCGACCGTCAGACCCGAACTCACCAGGAGCCCAGCACGACCATGCCCCGCCGTCTTCTCGCACTCACCGCCGCCGCCGCACTGGCGTTCGTCCTCGTCGCCTGTGGGGGCGGCGACGGCGACGACGAATCCGCCGTGACCGCAGCGCCGCTGGCCACCACGCCGGACAACACGGCCGCCCCTGCCACCACGGCCGCCCCTGACAGCGGCGACACCGGAGACGATGCCGTCGGCGGCGCGGTCGACATCGACAGCTTCGCCTCGGACGCCGGCATCACCGAGAGCGGCGACTCCTACAGCGAGTTCGTCCAAGTGTCCGACGACTCCGACCAGATCTTCGTCGAGGTCCCCGCCGAGTGGGACGACCTCGACACCACGGCGAGCAGCGACGGCAACCCGAGCATCCAGGCGTCGCCGGACCTCGGCGGCGACATCGAGTCGACCCCGATCCTCGGTTACACGGCGGTGCAGTTCACCTCGCCCCCCGACCTCGACGAGGTCATCTCGCAGACCGCGGCCGCCAGCACCCGTGGCGAGTGCGAGGCGGGCACGCCCAACGACTACAGCGACGGCGTGTTCAGCGGCCGCATCCAGGCGTTCGTGAACTGCGGCGGGGACGACCGGGCCTGGCTCTTCGTGGCCGCCATCCCGGACAACGGCGACTCCTACGCGACGGTCATCTTCGGCCAGGCCGTCACCTTGGCCGACGTCGACGCGCTGCAGCACGCCTTCGACACCTTCAACACCAACGTCTGAGCGACCCCGTCGGCGTTCGGCGCCCTCCGGGGCTGACTATCGTCCGACGGTGACGACTGTCACGTCGGAGGACGGAACCAGGGGGCGCCCGCCCGGCGTCTGATCCGCACAACACCCGCACAACTCCCCAAGGAGCGGCAATGCCAAGCAAGCGCACCCGGTCGATGGCCCTCACCGCGATCATCGTCCTCCTCCTCGGCCTGGGCCTCGCGGCCTGCGGCGGAGGCGGCGACGACGAGGACGCAGCCCCGACCACGACGGCAGCACCCGAGACCACCACGACCACGGCCGTGGCCTTCGATCCCGGCGATGAGACCGACACCACCGAAGCGAGCACCATCGAGGGCGAGGACCAGCGGGCGGCCATCGAGGACTTCATGAGCCAGGTCCAGACCGACACCGGGGCCGAGGACACCGGCGAGACCTACACCTTCGTTCCCATCGAGGACGACACCGGCCAGCTCACGGTGGAGGCTCCGTCGGAGTGGAGTGACGTGGACGGACGGGTCGCCACGCTCGGCAACCTGACCCTCCCCGACCTGCGGGCATCCACCGACATGGAGCAGTACAACGCCAGCTTCGACGTGCCGGGGTTCGAGTTCCGGGCCACCTCCGACTCGTCCACGGGTGATCCCCGGGCGGTGCTCAACGAGTACGCCATCCGCAGCGAGCAGGCCTGCGGCGAGGACCTCGGCGTCCAGGCGTACTCCGACCCGCTGTACACCGGTGTGTCGCAGGTGTTCGGTGACTGCGGGTCTTCGGGGGCCAGCTTCGTCTGGACCGTCGTCCAGCCCATCGACACCAGTGACGGCGACTACATCGCCGTGGTCGGCGTGCAGATCCTGAGCGACGCCGACATCGAGGCGCTGGGCCACATCCTCGACACCTTCGTGGTGACGCCGGCCAGCTGACCGCCTGGCCGCTCCGACGGCGGCACCCGGCTCGTCCCCGCACCCCCGGCCCTCGGGCCGGGGGTGCGGCGCGTGTTCGGTAGGGTGCCCGCACGGAGCGGCGGGGGGACCGCTGGCCGACACCGCAGCCCGAGGAGGATGCCGTGCGCACCGAGGACCTGATCCTGGTCAGCGTCGACGACCACGTGGTCGAGCCGCCCGACCTCTTCGAGGGCCGGCTGGCGGCGAAGTACGCCGACCTCGCCCCGCGGGTCGTCACCAAGGACGACGGCACCGACGTCTGGAGCTACGAGGGTCAGGAGCTGCCCAACATCGGCCTGAACGCCGTCGCGGGCCGACCGCCAGCGGAGTACGGCATCGAGCCCACGGCCTTCGCCGAGATGCGGGCCGGTTGCTACGACATCCACCAGCGCGTGGCCGACATGAACGCCAACGGCGTGCTGGGCTCGATGTGCTTCCCCTCGTTCCCGCAGTTCTGCGGTCAGCTCTTCGCCCGCACCGAGGACAAGGACGTGGCCCTGGCCATGCTCCGGGCCTACAACGACTGGCACATCGACGACTGGTGCGGCGCCTACCCGGGCCGCTTCATCCCCCTCGCCCTTCCCGCCATCTGGGACCCCGAGCTCATGGCCGCCGAGGTGCGCCGCGTGGCGGCCAAGGGGTGCCGGGCCATCACCTTCTCGGAGAACCCCGAGAAGCTGGGCTGGCCCAGCTTCCACTCGCCCCACTGGGACCCGTTCTGGCAGGCGTGCACCGACGAGGGGACGGTCGTGTGCCTGCACATCGGCTCGTCCTCGCAGATGGTGGTGACCTCGATGGAGGCCCCCATCAACGTGATGATCACGCTCCAGCCCATGAACATGGTGCAGGCCGCGGCCGACCTCCTCTGGTCGCGCGTGCTGACGAAGTTCCCGAAGGTGCGCTTCGCGCTGTCGGAGGGTGGCATCGGGTGGATCCCGTACTTCCTCGAACGGGCCGACTACGTCTACAAGCACCACAAGGCCTGGACGGGCAGTGACTTCGGCGATCAGCTCCCCAGTGAGGTGTTCCTCGACCGGGTCATCACCTGCTTCATCGACGACCGGTTCGGACTGGAGAACCGCCACGCCATCGGGGTCGAGCACATCTGCTGGGAGTGCGACTACCCCCACTCGGACTCGACGTGGCCGCAGTCGCCCGAGCTGCTCGCGGCAACGCTCGAGGGCATCCCCGATGACGAGATCGACGCGATGACCCACGGCAACGCCATCCGCGAGTTCCACTACGACCCGTTCGCCCACCGTCCCCGCGAGCGGTGCACCGTCGGAGCCCTGCGGGCCGAGGCCACCGGCGTCGACGTGAGCGAGCGGTCCTCGGGCAAGCCCGTGGTCGCCCCGGAGGCACCCATCACCATCGCCTCGATCATCGAGGCGGCGGCGGGGGCTTCTGGCAATCGCTGACCGCGGGCTACGGTCCGCGTCCATGGACGCGACGACGGTGTGGGGCCAGATCCAGGGTCGGGAGATCACGTTCCCGATGGAGGTGGCCGAGATGAACGCGGCCACCCTGCTGTTCACGGTGCCCGCCGAGGCCGCCGCCGCCCTGCTGCCCGGCGAGGCCTTCGAGGTGGTCGAGGTTGCCCCGGGTCAGGCCCAGCTCGTCATCGCCGCCTGCGACTACCGCCAGAACCCCTGGGGTGACTACAACGAGCTGAACTTCGGATTCCTCGTCCGGCCCGTGGGTGCCGCCGACGACGTGATCGGCTCGTTCGTCTACCGCATGCCGGTGAACCAGGAGTTCACCTCAGAGGCGGGCAACAAGGTCATGGGCTTCCCCAAGACCGTCGAGGTGCTCGACGCCGACTACACCGACACGACGGTGTCGTTCCGCCTGACCATGGGCGGGCACTTCACCATCGCCCTCACCCTGCCGCGGGCCGAGCCCCTCGACGAGCCCGAGCGCCTCGAGACCGACAGCTACTCGTACGTCGAGGGCGTGGCCTACGCCACGCCGCTGTCCATGGACATGGCCACCGGCTTCGTCGACCCGGCCGAGGTGGGCATCGAATTGGGTGACGGCCCCGTGGCCGACGAGTTGCGGTCCCTCGGCCTACCCAAGGCCCCCGACCTGGCCACCTGGGGCGAGGGCCTCTCGGCCACCTTCCTCCTCGGCCAGCCCGTGTGAGTGCGCCGGACGGCGACGAGGCGTTCGCCCCGGGCGAGCGGCTGGTGCCCTTCGCCCCGTACACCCGGCAGTTGGCGGTGGGGTTCGCCCTCGCCGCCGTGGTGGTCGTGGTCCAGCGTCTGATCCTGTGGTCCTTGGAGGACGCCGGCGAACGTCTCGCCATGGGCGCGGTTGCCGCGCAGAT
Source organism: Acidimicrobiales bacterium (assembly GCA_016794585.1). NCBI lineage: Bacteria > Bacillati > Actinomycetota > Acidimicrobiia > Acidimicrobiales > Acidimicrobiales bacterium. Next base: position 132,491 of record JAEUJM010000005.1, on the reverse strand, counting down.
CGTCGCCCTCCCCGTGCTCGCCGGGATCACCGCGGCGCTCGGGGGGTGGCTGCGGGACCGCAAGCGCGACCTGATCTACGCGGGGTTGCCCGACGCCACCCACGAGCACCCCGAGGACCTCGAGGTCGTGGACGACCCCGCCGGCCTGTACCTCGTCGTCCGGCGGGTGATCCTGCGGGTCCTCGTCCTCTGGTTCGTGCTCGGCCTGGTGCTGCCGTTGATGGCGTCCACCATGGCCGCGCTGGCGGTCTACGCCTGGGTGGTGGCCGGCTGGGAGGCCAGGGCCACCATCCGTGACGGCCGGGAGCTGCTGACGCGACCCCGATGGTTCATCTGGTTGCCCGTGGCCTGGCGAACGGTGGCCTGAGCCCACTCCCGACGATCCCTTCTGGGTACTCGTATGTGTTCTCCAGAACACATACGAGTACCCGGAACGAGGGGGTTGCGGTTCAGCGGGTGACGACGAGGGCGTCGAGCGCGACGGCGCCCTTCGGGAGGACCAACAGAGGGTTGATGTCGAGCTCGACCAGGGACCCGGCGTGGTCCACGGCGAGGCGCTGCACCTTCAGGAGCACGTCGACCAGCGCACCCAGGTCGGCCTTCGGGCGGCCGCGGGCACCGGCGAGGAGGGGGAACCCCTTCACCTCGTGCACCATGCGGCGGGCCTCGGCCCGGTCGAACGGCGGGACGCGGAAGTTCACGTCGCCGAGCACCTCGACGAACACGCCTCCCAGGCCGAACAGGACCGTGGGCCCGAAGACGGGGTCGTCGGCGACGCCGACCACCGTCTCGACCCCGCCCGTCATCATCGGGCACACCAGGACGCCTTCGACGGCGGCACCCGGTGCCTCCGCGGCAGCCTTCTCGAGCAGTTCGCCGTAGGCGCGTCGCACCGCCGCGGGCCCGGCGACGCCGAGGCGGACGAGGCCGAGATCGGACTTGTGGTCGAGCGCCGGCGACGACACCTTCAGTACCACGGGGCCGTCGATCGACGCCGCGGCCCGCACGGCCTCCGCACGGGACCCGGCGAGCCGGTCGGCCGTGACCTGGATCCCGTAGGCGGCGAGCACCGCTTTCGATCGGTGCTCGGAGAGGGCGCCGCTGCCGGCCAGCAGCGGCTCGACCGTTCGGGCCGCGGGGGACCGTCGGCGGGCGGGCCGGGCGAACGGGGACCGGTAGCGCTCGAGGAAGGCCTGGTGGTCGTCCAGCGCCTTGACGGCACGGACGCAGTTCTGGAACGTGCGGAACACGGGCAGGCGCGACCCCAGCAGCACCTCGCGGTAGTCCGGTTCGTCGCCGACCGGCGAGCCCCAGATGACGCAGATCGGCTTGTCCGTGGTGGCCGCCGCGGCGACGAGGTCGGCGGCGAGCGGGCCGCTGAGCGACGGCACCGCACCCGTGATGGGGCAGACGATCACGTCGACGTTTGGGTCGGCAATGAGAGCGTCGAGGATCTTGCGCCCCCGCTCATCGGCCGACGGCGGCCCGCCGCTGTCGACGGGGTTGGCCACACGGAGCTCCGCGGGGATCCACTCGTGCAGCCGGGCCTGGGTGGCGGGCGCCAGCTCGGGCAGGTGCAGGCCGGCGGCCGCGGCGAGGTCGGCGAGGTGCGCTCCGGTGCCGCCGGAGATGGCGTAGATGCACACTCCGAGCGGCCGGCCCGATCGGGCCACGGCCGACCGCCGCGGGGTGCGGGCGAACAGGGCGGCGGTGTCGATGAGCTCGTCGAGGCCGTCCACCCGGGTCACGCCGTACTGGCGGAGCACGGCGTCGGTGACCGCGTCCGAACCGGCGAGATGCCCGGTGTGGGACTGCGCCATGGAACGTCCCTCGTCGGTGCGGCCGACCTTGACGACCACGATGGGTGTGTCGTGGCGGGCGGCATGGTCGGCGGCCAGGGCGAAGGTGCGTCCGTCCTTGAAGCCCTCGACGTAGGCGGCGACCACGCCGACCTCGGGCTGGTCCACGAAGTACCGGATGAAGTCGGCCGCCTCGAGGTCCACCTCGTTGCCCACGGGCGCCCAGTGGGAGAGCGCGATGCCGAGGTCCTGGGCCTGGAAGACCGGCCGGCCCTGGTGGCCGCTCTGGGTGATCAGGGCGATGGCCGCGCCCGGGAGGTCCGTGCGGAACGTCTCGAAGGCATTCAGGTTCGTGTTGGGCCCCAGCAGGCGTGTGTCGCTGCGCTGCACGAGCTCGGCCAGGTCGGTCTGGCGGGCGACGCCGTCGGGCCCGGCCTCGGCGAACCCTGCCGCGAAGACGACGGCGAAGCGGGCGCCGCGGTCTGCGACCTCCCGGAAGGCGGCCACGGCGTCGCCTACGAGGATGGCGGCGAGATCGATGTCGCCGGGGACGTCGGCGATGGTGGCGAAGCAGGGCACGCCGCCGACCTCGCGGCGGTTCGGGTTCACCGGGTGCACGGCGGCGTCGTGGGCCTCGGCCCACGCCCGGATCCTGGCGAACATCGTCGCCGCCGGCCGACCCGGGGTGTCCGAGGCGCCGACCACTGCGATGGTCCGCGGGTGGAAGAAGCGATCCAGGTCGAGCTCGCGCCGCGCCCTCGCCCGGCCCGTCACGTCCACCGGCGGCTCGGGCGACATCGCGGCGACGCTACCCCTCGCCGTCCTCCCGTTCTGCCAGCACCAGGCTGTTCTGCACGACAGGGTCGTGCTGGCAGAACGGAGGATCTGGGGCGCTACTGGGCCTGGCTGACGCTCGACATGTTGAAGTCGGGCACGAGCAGTGCCGGCGTGGCGGTGCGGGGGAAGTAGTCGCCCCACTCCCGTGAGAACGATGGGGCGGTGGCCGAGGCGGCGGTGAAGCGGTCGAGCAGGGCAACGGGGCTCTCGTTGAAGCGGAAGTTGTTGACCGCGCCCGTGATCTCGCCGCCCTCGACGCGGTAGACGCCGTCGCGGGTGAGGCCGGTGAGGAGCAGGGTCTGGGGGTCCACCTCGCGGATGTACCAGAGGCAGGTGAGGAGCAGGCCGTCGTCGAGGCCGGCCACGAGGTCGTCCACCCCGCCGGTGGCGCCGTCGACCGACACCAGCAGGTTGTCGATGCCGGGCGTGAGCGGGAGACCGGTGAGCCCGGCCGAGTGGCGGGTCTGGATCAGGGACCGGAGGGTGCCATCGGCCACCCAGTCGGTGGGCCCGAGGGGCAGGCCGTTGTCGAACACGCTGGCCTCGCTGCTCGACGACGAGGCGAGGGCGAACGGCGCGCACTCGAGACCGGGCGCCGCGGGGTCCGACGAGATGCGCACGGGCCGTCCCGAGAGACGCTCGCCCACCCGGGTGCCGCCCCCAGGCTTCGAGAACACGGTCTGGCCCTCGTGGGCGTCGCGGCCGCCGGCGACCCAATAGGCGTAGATCATGAGGTCGGCCACGGCGGCGGGCGGCAGGATCGTCGGGTAGCGGCCGGCGGGCAGGTCGATGCTGCGCTCGGCCCAACCGAGGCGGCGCTCGAGCTCGGCGTCGAGGGCGAGCGCGTCGACGTCGCTGAAGTCACGCGTGGCCTGGCCCACCCAGGCCGAGCGGGTGAGGTCGGAGGACTTCCCGGTGACCCCGACGTGGCCGGTGGGCTGCACGTGGCGGCGGCGCAGCCCGGTGGTCGAGCCGAGGTAGACGGTGTCGACGGTGTGCTCGACGTAGCCGTAGAGCACCCGGCCGGCGGCACCGGCCCTTCCGAAGGCCTCGCCCAGCGCGGGCGCGAAGGTGGCGAACACCCCGATGGAGGTGGTGGCGGGCGGGTCCGGCCAGTCGACGTCGGCGTCGCCCTCCACCATCGGGGCGGCGTCCTCCGCGGCGTCGGCCTCCCGGGCGGCGGCATCTGCGGCCCCGACCACGTCCCGCACGGCGTCGAGGGTCGTGCCGCTGCGCGACACCGAGGCGCTGGCGGTCCCCTGGGCACCGTCCACGAACGAGACGGCGGTGATGTCCCCGCCGTGCATGAGACCGTTGGTGGTGAGGGTGTTGTTGGCCCACCGCAGGTTGGCGCTGGCGGACACCTCGACGAGCACGATGCAGGCGTCGGCGGTGGAGGCGGCCAGTCCGGCCTCGACCAGCTCCTGGGGGGTCGGAGCGGCGTTCCCGCTCATTGGCCGGCCTCCTGCTCGGTGTTGAGTATCCGCACCTGGCGGAACCGGGCCGACGGGCAGCCGTGGCTGACCGGAGCGACCTGGCCGGGCTGAGCCTTTCCGCAGTTGAACGCGCCACCCAGCACCCAGGTCTGCGGGCCGCCGACGGCGTCCATCGACCCCCAGAAGTCGGTCGTGGTGGCCTGGTAGGCGGCGTCGCGCACCTGGCCGGCCAGCCGGCCGTCACGGATGCGGAAGAAGCGCTGACCGGTGAACTGGAAGTTGAAGCGCTGCATGTCGATCGACCACGACTTGTCGCCGACGACGTAGAGGCCGTCCTCGACGTCGGCGATGAGCCCGGCGGTGTCGGGCCCGTCGGCGGCCGGCTGCAGCGAGACGTTGGCCATGCGCTGGATCGGGATGTGCCCCGGCGAGTCGGCGTAGGCGCAGCCGTTCGATCGGCCCAGCCCCTGGAGGCGGGCCATGCGCCGGTCGATCTGGTAGCCGACGAGCGTGCCGTCGCGGACGAGGTCCCACGACTGGGTGGCCACGCCCTCGTCGTCGTAGCCGATGGTGGCGAGGCCGTGCTCGCCGGTGCGGTCGCCGGTCACGTGCATGATCGGCGACCCGTACTCGAGGGTGCCGAGCTTGTCCCACGTGGCGAACGAGGTTCCGGCGTAGTTGGCCTCGTAGCCGAGGGCCCGGTCGAGCTCGGTGGCGTGGCCGATGGACTCGTGGATGGTGAGCCAGAGGTTGGACGGCGCGATCACCAAGTCGTAGGTGCCGGCCTCGACCGACGGCGCCGCCAGCTTCTCGGCCAGCAGGCCGGGCAGCTCGGCCAGCTCGGCGTCCCAGTCCCAGGCGGCGGGGGTGCCGTCGGGGCTGCCGGCGAGGTACTCCCAACCCCGGCCGACCGGTGCTGCGATGGTCCGCATCGAGTCGAAGCGGCCGGTGGCCTCGTCGTGGCCGTGGGCCTCGAGCACGGGGTGCAGGCGCACCCGCTGCTGGGTGGTGACGGTGCCGGCGAGGTCGGCGTAGAACTTGTTCTCCACGACCTGCTCGACGCCGGCGCTGACGTGGTCGACGGCGTCGGCTCCCAGCAGGCGCCGGCTCCAGTCGCCGAGCAGGGCCACCTTCTCGGCCAGCGGGACGTCGCGGGGATCGACGTCGTAGCTCGACACCCACGTGACGTCGGCGTGGACCGGCTCGTCGGCCAGCTCGATGCGCTCGGTGCTGATGGCGGCGGAGACCTTGGCCACCGCGACGGCCTCCTCGGCGGCCCGGGCGGCGGCGTCGGGGGTGAGGTCGATGGTGGCCGCGAACCCCCAGGTGCCATCGGCCACGACCCGAACGGCGAAGCCGAGCTCCTCGCTGTCCTGCGCGCCCTGAAGGTTGCCGTCGCGCAGGCGGATGCTCTGGCCCTGCAGGCGCTCGAGGCGGAAGTCGGCGTGCTCGACCCCGAGCTCCCGCGCCCGCTGCAAGGCGGCGTCGGCCAGGGAGTGGAGCGGACGGGCCAGGAACGTGGGGTCCACCTGGTGCGGCATGCGGGGCAGGGTAGGTCGTGGGGAAGGCCCGCACGTGAGGTCCCGTAGACTCCGTGCGCCCGATCGGGTTGAGAAGGGGGACACCGTGGAACTCCACGAAGCAGTGATCGTCGACACCGTGCGCACGCCCATCGGCAAGCGCAAGGGGGCGCTCGCCACCTGGCACCCGGCCGATCTCCTCGGCTTCACGCTGAAGGCGCTCCTCGATCGCAACAGCGTCGACCCCGGGCGCATCGACGACGTGGTCGGCGGTTGCGTGAACCAGGTGGGGGAGCAGAGCAACAACATCGCCCGCAACGCCTGGGTCGGCGCCGGCCTCCCCTGGCACGTGCCGGCCACCAGCGTCGACCGCCAGTGCGGATCGTCCCAGCAGGCCATGCACTTCGTGGCCCAGGCCGTCATGGCGGGCTCGTACGACGTGGCCATCGCCTGCGGCGTCGAGTCCATGAGCCGGGTGCCCATGGGCTCCAACGCCAAGGGCGGCGTGGGGCCCTTCTCCCAGGACTGGATCGCCGCGGTCGGCGGTCGCTTCCACCCCACCCAGTTCGAGGTGAGCCAGATCCTCGCCGAGAAGTTCGGTGTCACCCGCGAGGACATGGACGCCTTCGCGGTCGAGAGCCACCGGCGGGCTTGGGAGAACACCGAGAACGGCTGGTTCGGCGAGGAGTGCGTGCCCGTGCCCCTGAAGGACGAGGACGGCAACCTCACCGGCGAGGTGCTCGACCGGGACCAGGGCATCCGCCCCGAGAGCACGATGGAGAGCCTCGCGAAGCTGCCCAGCGCCATGAGCTGGGACCCCGACACCGCGCCCGACATCACCGCCGGCAACGCCTCGCAGATGTCCGACGGCGCCGCGGCCATGCTCATCGCCAGCCGGGAGTTCGCCGAGGCCAACGGCCTGCCCATCCGGGCCGCGTTCCGCCACCTCGTGGTGGCGGCCGAGGACCCGTACCTCGTGCTCTCGGCACCCAACCCCGCCACCCGCAAGCTGCTCGAGCGTTCGGGGATGTCGATCTCGGACTTCGACTCGATGGAGTGCAACGAGGCCTTCGCCGCCATCGCCCTCATGTGGGCCAGCGAGTTCCAGCCCGATCCCGAGCGCTACAACCCGCGCGGCGGTGCCATCGCCATCGGCCATCCCCTCGGCGCCAGCGGCGTGCGCATCATGACCACGCTGTTGCACGACCTCGAGTCGACCGGCGGCCGCTTCGGCTTCCAGACCATGTGCGAGGGCGGCGGCCAGGCCAACGCCACGGTGATCGAGCGCCTCGGGTAGCGGCGCACGCTCCTGTGGGAGGGAGGAGGCCCGTCAGCCTGCGTCACGCTGTGCCTCGAGGATCGACAGCGTCGGGGAGATGGCCTCGTAGAGCGCCGAAGCGACGACCGCAGCGGCAGGCTCGTTGTGGTGCACCTCGTCCGCGTAAGCGATCTCCTCGAAGCCGTCGAGGGCGTCGGCCAGGTCGACCACCTCGGGCCGCAGGTCGGCGCGCATCTCGTCGAGCGCATCCGAGAACCGGTCGCGGAAGGCTCGGTCGATCTCGAGGCTGGCCAGGGTGGGATCGTCGGCTGTCGTCGACCGGGACCACAGGCTGGGCTGGAAGAAGTGGAGGATGGGCACGCCGGCGGCGGCGGCACTCGATCGCCCGGCGGCGACCGCCAGGTTGTAGAGGCGGGCGGCGTTCGCCGGGGAGGGCTCGGCGGTGCGGGGAGTGGGGTCCTCGTCGGCACCACCGACGAGCTGCGCCCCGCGGTCGATGAGGCCCTGGCGGATGTCGTCCGCGAAGAGGGTGGACTGCTCGGTCGGGGCACCGACCCCGGAATAGAGGCCGAAGTCGTTGTAGCCGTCGTACACCACGATCAGGTCGGGCGGAGTGCGCTCGGTGAGCATCTGCGCGAGCAGGGCCTGGTCCTGCCAGGCGACGTAGGACGGCATGGCGAAGTTCTGGACCCGGAGCATCCGCCCTTCGTCCGCGGCGAGACGGGCGACCTGGGAGGGGATGGTGAACTCGTCGCGCTGCTCGGCGCCGAACAGCGCCGAGCCGCCGAAGAACCAGACCTCGAGGGCATCGGTGGCGTCGAGGCCCGCGGGCTGCCAGCTGCGGCGGACCCGATCGGTGATGTTGATGTGCGCGCTCTGGTAGTCCGGATGGCGGATGGTCAGGTACGGGTCCAGCAGGTAGCGAAGGTTGGCGCTGTCCACGTCGTACTGCGCGTACCAGTCCTCGTCCCCTCTGGCCACGTGCGGGTCGTTGTTGGCGCGTGGTCCGGCCCCTCCGAACCAGTTCGGGACGTCGTCGATGTCGCCCGGGCGGGTGCGCGGGTCGACTTCGGTGCGCACGACGGGCATCGGTTGCTGCTGCCCTGCGGCCTGGCCGTCGCGTTCGGGCAGGAGCTCGTAGGCGATGTCGACCAGGCGGTCCTGACGGGCGACGGCGACGGCGGCCACGATCAGGAAGGGGACGACGGCGACGAGCGCGGCATGTGCTCGGGGCCGTCCGACCCGTCGGCGTCGGTCGTCGGCGAAGGGCCGGGCGGGAACCGGCCGGCCGCCGGACGCGAGGTCCCGGCGCTGCCAGCGCCCGGCGCGGCCGTCACCGAAGCCACCGAGCGGGTCCCACCGCAACAGCGTGCAGGCCAGCCACACGGGCACGAACACGATGAGGCCGACGACCGCGAGCAGCACGATCGACAACGCGTGGAACGCGACCCGGCCCGCGAGCCGGGTGGCGTGGCCGATGACCGCCTCGGCGCGACCGCTCACCCGGGCGGCGACCGTCACCGCCGTCGCCACGACGACGAGCAACGCCGCGGCCGCGCCGTGGCCGGTCGCGATCAGGCCCGCGGCGACCGCCATGGCCACCACCGGGCCGACCCAGGGTGACGGCGGGCGGTGGGTCGCCAGGATCGGCTCTGCCTCCTCCCAGCCGGTCACGGCGGTCATTCAAGCAGTGGTCGGGGCCGGCCGCCCGGGAAGCCGCGACTCGGGGCCAAATCACGACCATTCACATCGGAGTTTGGGGTAATGCTAGGGTCCCGTCCCTCAGCTGAGCGCAATCTTTCCGGAGGTAGGTCAATGAGTCAGTCCGAGTGGGGTTTCGAGACCCGGCAGGTCCACGCCGGCCAGGAGCCGGACCCGACCACCGGGTCCCGCGCCGTCCCGATCTACCAGACCACGGCCTACCAGTTCCGCGACACCAAGCACGCCGCCGACCTGTTCGCGCTGGCCGAGATCGGCAACATCTACACCCGCATCATGAACCCCACCCAGGGGGTCTTCGAGGCCCGCATCGCCTCCCTGGAGGGCGCCACCGAGACCGCCGTCGGCCTCCCCGGCGCCCTCGCGGTTTCGAGCGGCCAGGCGGCCGAGCACTTCGCCATCCTCAACCTGGCCGAGGCCGGCAGCCACATCGTCGCCTCCGCCGCCCTCTACGGCGGCACCTACAACCTCTTCCACTACACGCTGCCGAAGATCGGCATCGAGGTCACCTTCATCGAGGACCCGGACGACCTGGAGGCGTGGCAGGCGGCCGTACGCCCCAACACCAAGGCGTTCTACGGCGAGTCCATCGGCAACCCCCGCAACGACGTCCTCGACATCGAGGGCGTGGCCAAGGTGGCCCACGACAACGGCGTCCCCCTCATCGTCGACAACACCGTCGCCACCCCTTACCTGATCCGTCCGCTCGAGTGGGGCGCCGACATCGTCGTGCACTCGGCCACCAAGTTCATCGGCGGCCACGGCACGGCCATCGGTGGTGTGATCGTGGACGGCGGCTCGTTCGACTTCAGCCAGAACGACAAGTTCCCGCAGTTCACCGAGCCCGATCCGAGCTACCACGGCCTCGCGTACTGGCCCGCCCTCGGCGCCGGCTCGTACATCATCAAGGCCCGGGTGCAGCTGCTGCGTGACCTCGGCGCCGCCACCACGCCGTTCAACGCCTTCCTGTTCCTCCAGGGCCTCGAGACCCTCAGCCTGCGCATGGAGCGGCACCTGTCGAACGCCATCAAGGTCGCCGAGTACCTCGACGCCCACGACCAGGTCGAGTCCGTGTCCTTCGCCGGCCTCGCGTCGTCGCCCTGGAAGGCCCGGGCCGACAAGTACGCCGGCGGCAAGGGCTACGGCTCGGTGCCGGCCTTCGTGATCAAGGGCGGCCGCGAGGCGGGCGTGAAGTTCGTGGAGGCCGTCGAGCTGCACAGCCACCTCGCCAACATCGGCGACGTGCGCAGCCTCGTCATCCAGCCGTCGAGCACGACCCACAGCCAGCTCACCGAAGACGAGCAGCGCACCACCGGTGTGGAGCCGGGCCTCGTCCGCCTGTCCGTTGGCATCGAGTCGATCGAGGACATCCTCGCCGACCTCGACAAGGGCTTCGCCGCCGCCGCCGGCTGACCCAACCGGGCCGAACCACCCGAACTGGCTCCCGATTCGATCGCCCTGGCGATCGAATCGGGAGCCAGAACGCGTACGGCGCTACGTCACTTCTTGGGGAGACGGATGGCCTTGTCGGCCAGGATGTTCTTCTGCACCTCGGTGGTGCCGGCGCCGATCGACGTGTAGCGCTGGTACATGTACAGCCGGTTCCAGGCGCCGCCGTCGGCGGCATCGGGGCCGCCCTTGGCCATCATCCCGGCGGGTCCGAGCAGGTCGACGGCCAGCTCGGCGAGGGTCTGGGCCAGATGGCTCCACTGGAGCTTGGCCAGCGGCACCTCGGGCCAGTTGGGCTGTCCCTTGAGGATCTTGGAGAGCGCCCGGTAGTTCAGGAGCTTGGTGTACTCGATGTCGGTGTGGGCGCGGGCGAGACGCTCGCGGATGGACGGGTCCCGCAGCGCGTCGGGGTTCACCGAGCGGGCCAGGTTGATCATGGCGTCGAGGTCGGCGCGCATGGTGATGGCGAGCCCGGCGGTGCCGACCCGCTCGTGGCCGAGGGTGCCCATGGCCACCTGCCAGCCGGCGCCCTCGTCGCCGAGGCGGTAGGCGACGGGCACGCGGGCGTCGGTGAAGAAGATCTCGTTGAACATCTCCTCGCCGGCGATGTCGCGGACCGTGCGGCACTCGATGCCGTCCGCCTCCATGTCCACGATGAGGGCCGTGATGCCGACATGCTTCTCGCCGCGCTCGATCGCCCCCGGATCCGTCCGGACGAGGAACAGGCCCCACTTGGCGATGTGGGCCGACGAGATCCAGATCTTCTGGCCGTTGAGCACGTAGTCGTCGCCGTCGCGGACCGCGGTGGTGCGCAGGTTGGCGAGGTCGCTCCCCGCCTCTGGCTCGGTGAAGCCCTGGCACCAGTGGTCGTCGGCGTTGAGGATGTTGGGGATCCAGAGGTCCTTCTGCTCGTCGGTGCCCCACTTGATGATCATGGGGCCGATCTGCCAGAGCCCGTTGGCGTTGTAGATCCCGGGCGTGCGGTAGCGGGCGTGCTCCTCGGAGTAGATGACGTTCTGGGTGACCGTGGCCTCGCGGCCACCCCACTCCTTCGGCCAGTTGATGGCCGCCCACCGGCCGGTGTTGAGCAGGCGCTGCCACGCCCGCCGGCGCTCCATCGACTTCATCGTGCCCGTTTGCCTTGTGGCTCCTTCGTCGCCACCCCTTCGGGATCTGGAACCAGCGCTCCCTGCGGCTTCGCTCCGCTCCGCCACGTCACCAGAGCCCGGTTCGTCGGCTGCGCTCTCGTCCTCGGACCACTCGGCGAGGAAGGGGTCGAGGTGCTCGTCGAGCCACCCGCGCAGCTCGTCGCGGAACGCTTCGTCCTCGGCGGTGTGGGCGAAGTCCATGGACCTGACACTAGTGTCAGGTTTCCCATGGAGTTCACCTTCAGCGACGACCAGGAAGCGCTGCGGGGCGCCGTCCGGCAGTTCCTCGCCGCCGAGAGCCCGATGTCCTACGTGCGGGAGCGCTGGGAGTCCGACGACGGCGTCACCGACGAGGTCTGGCGCCAGATCGTCGACCTCGGATGGACCGGCCTGCTCGTCCCCGAGGCCCAAGGCGGGCTCGGCCTGGGCCTCGTCGACCTCGTGGTCGTGCAAGAGGAGATGGGGCGGGTGCCGTTCCCCGGGCCCTACTTCTCCTCGTCGATCCTGGCCACCCTCGCGGCGGTCCGCCTCGGCCTCACCGACCGCACCGCCGCCCTCGCCGCGGGGGAGTGCACCGGCACGGTGGCGCTCGACGAGCAGGGCCACGGCGACCCCGTCGACCGGGTGCGCACCCGGGCCAGCCGCAAGAGCGGCCGGTGGCGCCTCACCGGGCACAAGCCCATCGTCCTCGACGGCCACCGCGCCGACTGGGTGCTCGTCGCGGCCCGCACCCAGGAGGGCCTCGGCACCTTCGTCATCGAACGCCCCGAGGCCGAGCTCGTCCCCACCTGGGACGGAGGGCGCAAGGTGGCCCGGCTCGTCCTGGACGACACCCCCGCCGATCCGGTCGGCCCCGACGGAGATCACACCGCCCTCTGGCGGCGGGTGGCCGACGACGCCAACGTGGCGCTTTGCGCCGAGCTGGTGGGGGGCATGGAGCAGGCCAACCACCTGGCGGTGGAGTACGCCAAGGTGCGGGTGCAGTTCGGCCGGCCCATCGCCACCTTCCAGGTGATCAAGCACAAGACGGTCGACATGCTCCACCGGCTCGAGCTCTCGCGGGTGGGCACCCACTACGCGGCGTGGGCCTCGGACGCGGACGAGCCCGTCCGGGCCGAGGCGGTGGCCATGGCCAAGGGCTACGTCCCCGAGGCCGCGGTGTTCGTCTCCGGTGAGTGCATCCAGATCCACGGCGGCGTCGGCTTCACCTGGGACTGCGACGCCCACCTCCACTACCGCCGGGCCAAGCAGGACGACCTGCTCCTCGGCTACCAGGGGTGGTCCCGTCAGCGCCTCGCCGACGAGGTCCTGGGGGCTGGCGCCGCCTGACCGGCGAGTCACTCTCGGAGCGCTCAGAGCGGCGAAATCGCCACGCAGCGTGAGCTAGACACCGCTGTCTACCACGGTCCGTCGTTCGCCTTGACGGGCGTGGGTTGCCGTCGCATAGTCACGAACGGTGGCGATCTGGGGACGGAGCGTGGGCGCGGAGCGGACGGCCCGTCTCCGCGTCCCGAGCCGGGGGTTTCCCGCCTTCGCCGCCGGTGTCCTCGTCGCGGTGGCGGCCGGCCTCGTCGGCCTCCTGGTGGTTCCCCAGGACGCGACCGTGGTGGACGAGTTGGCCTTGGCCCTGCTGCTGCCGGTCGTGGCGGTGGCGGTCCTGGCGGTGCACCGCGCCGCCGCCCTCGGTGCCGCCAACGAGCGCGACGCCCGCTGTGATCCGCTGACGGGGCTCCCCAACCGCGTGCACTTCCGCCAGGTCCTCGACGAGCGCCTGGCCGACGGCCGCAGCGCCTGGGCCCAGGTGGCGATCCTGCTGCTCGACCTCGATCGCTTCAAGGAGGTCAACGACACCCTCGGTCACGACACCGGCGACCACCTGTTGCGCCAGATCGGCCCCCGGATCGCCGGCGCCCTGGGCGGTGACGGCCTGGTCGCCCGCCTCGGGGGCGACGAGTTCGGCGTGCTCCTCGAGGGGACCGACGAGGCGGCCGCCCGCGCTCGCGCCACCGCCATCGTGGCCGGCCTCGAGGAGCCCTTCGCGGTCGACGAGGGCCTCCTCGACGTGGAGGCGAGCATCGGCATCGCGCTGTACCCCGAGCACGGCACCACCACCGAGGTGCTCCTCCAGCGGGCGGACATCGCCATGTACCGGGCGAAGTCACGTCAGCACGCGGTCGAGCTCTACTCGCCGGAACACGATCACCACAGCCGGCGTCAGCTGAGCCTCCTCGCCGATCTGCGGCGAGCCCTCGGCAACGACGAGCTCGTGGTGCACTACCAGCCCCAGGTGAACCTCATGACCGGCCGGGTGGAGACGGTCGAGGCGCTGGTCCGGTGGCAGCACCCTCGTGAGGGGCTGCTCTCACCCGCGGAGTTCGTGCCGTTGGCCGAGCGCACCGGCCTCATCCGTCCGCTGACCACCAACGTCCTCGCCCAAGCCCTCCGCCAGATCGCCCACTGGCGCGATCGCGGCCTCGATCTCGTGGTCAGCGTGAACCTGTCGGCCCGCAACCTCCACGACCCGCACCTGTCGAGCCAGTTGCGTGAGGTCCTCGATCGTCACGGCCTCCCCGCCCGCCACCTCCAACTCGAGCTCACCGAGAGCTCGATCATGGATGACCCCGAACGGGCGGGCACGGTGCTGCGGTCCCTCGACCAGCTCGGTGTCCGTCTCGCCATCGACGACTTCGGCACGGGGTACTCGTCCCTGGCCTACCTCCAACGCCTCCCCGTCGACGAGATCAAGATCGACCGCTCCTTCGTGATGGGCATGGCCGAACGGCCCGCGGACCGGGTCATCGTGGACTCCACCATCGACCTCGCCCGCAACCTGGGACTGACCGTCACGGCCGAGGGCGTCGAGACCGAAGCGGTGCTGTCGCTCCTGCGGGGCGCCGGTTGCCACAGCGTCCAGGGGTACTTCGTGAGCCCGGCCGTCCCCGCCGGCGAGCTGGAAGCGCTGCTCGAGTGCCCGCTCTGGGCGGGGGGCATGGCCGCCGGTCTGGCCCGCGGCCAGGGCAGCCTCTTCGGCCCGCAGTTGCCCCACGAGCCCGAGGGGGCACCTCGCTCGCCGGCGCTGCTCGACGACGATCTCGTGCTCGACCTGGACGGCGAGCCGACGATCGACCTCGGCGGCGGCCGCCACCCGAGCCACCGAGCCGTGATCGTCCCGCCCCGACTCTGACCTGGTTCTGGTGGTAGGGGGGCTCAGAGGATGCCGGCGGCGTGGAGGCGGGCCTGCTCGTCGGCGTCGAGGCCGAGTGCACCCCACACCTCGTCGTTGTGCTCGCCCAGGCGGGGAGCGCCGGCGGGCACCGGGGGCTCGGCGCCGACGAAGCGGGGGAAGGGTGCCTGCTGGCGCACCGGGCCGAGGACGGGATCGTCCACGGTCACGAGGTCGCCACGGGCGGTCATGTGGGGGTCGGCGAAGATGTCGGCCGCCGTGTACGCGGTGGCGACCGGCACCTCCTCGGCGATGCAGCGGTACTCGACCTCGGAGGTCGGCAGTCCTGAGGTCCAGGCCGCGACGAGGTCGTTGATCTCGTCCGAGCGGGCGGCGCGGTCCGCGAGCGTGGCGTAGCGGGGGTCGTCGACGAGCTCGGGCCGGCCCATGGCCTTGCAGAGGCGGGAGAAGTTGGTGTCCGAGCCGGCCACGATGCAGATGTAGCGACCGTCGGCGGTGGGGTAGTTGTCGAGGGGGGCCGACGTGGTGAGGCGGTTGCCCTCTCGCTCGCGGACGATGCCCAGCACGTCGTAGCCCGCGAGGGTCCACTCGAGGACGCGCAGCACCGAGCCGTAGAGGAACGCGTCGATGACCGCGCCCGAGCCGCCGCGGGCATCGCGTGCGTAGAGGGCGGCGGTGGAGGCCTGCGCCGCGAACACGCCGGTGAGGTAGTCGCTGATGGTGATGCCGGGCCGCACGGGCGGCCGGTCGGGGTAGCCCGTCAGGTGGAGCAACCCGCCGTATCCGATGCCCAGGCGGTCGAGCCCGGGACGGCCCGACCACGGCCCGTCCTGGCCGAACACGCTGATGCGCACGGTGACGAGGCGCGGGTCGAGGTCGGCAGGAGCGATGTGCCAGCGCTCGAGCGTTCCGGGGCGGAAGTTCTCGCACACCACGTCGGCGGTGGCGGCGAGGCGGCGGAACAGCTCCTGGCCCTCGGGCTTGCGCAGGTCGAGGGTGACGCTCTTGCGGCCCCGGCCCTCGACGGCCCACGACAGCGAGTAGCGCCCTCCGTCGTCGCGGCCGGCGTCGTCGCCCTCGTGCCCCGGCGGGTTGGCGAAGGGGCCCATGCCCCGCATGAAGTCGCCGGCGCCGGGCTGCTCGACCTTGATGACCTCGGCGCCCTGCTCCCCGAGCAGCGCGGCGCAGAAGGGGGCCGAGATGCGGGTGCCGAGGTCGAGGACGCGTAGGCCCTCCAGGGGCCGGCCCACGGTCGCCACGTTTCAGGCCTGCTTCTTGGTGGGGTCGTCGCCGGCGTCGCGGTCGGCGAAGACCTCCTTCATCGAGGACTTCTGCTTGCGGGCCTCGAGGGCGTTCAGCGCCGTGGCGGTGTTGTGGGTGAAGTGGTGCGCCATGAAGTGGTACTGCCACGACTGGCGCTTGCCCATCAGCTCGAAGGTGTGGTTGATCGAGCCCTTCACCATCTCGGCGGTGACCGGGGGCACGAGCGCGATGCGGTCGGCCAGCTCGCGGGTGGCCGAGCCGAGCTCGTCGCGCGGCACGACCCGGTTGACGAGGCCGAGGCGCCACGCCTCCTGGGCGTCGATCTTGTCGCCGGTGAGGAGGAACTCCTTCGCCTTGCGCATGCCCAGCTCCCACGGCTCGACGAGGAGCTCCACGCCGGCGCCGGTCATGCGCAGCACGGGGTTCTGGAACACGGCGTCGTCGGCCGCCACGATCAGGTCGCACATGGTGGCCAACATCAGGCCGGCGGCGATGCACGACCCCTGGACCGCGGCGATGGTGGGCTTGCGGAAGTCGTAGATCTTCAGGCAGCGGTCGTAGTACATGACCTTCTCGTGGCGGTACTTGCCCTCGGGGGTCTCCCGCATCTGGCGCCACTCGTCGGGCTCCACGTCACCCACGAGGGCCTTGAGGTCGTGGCCGGAGGAGAAGTGCTTGCCGTCCGCGGCGAGGATGACCACGCGGACGTCGTCGTCGGCGTCGGCGAGGTCGAAGGCGGCGTCGAGCTCGTCGATCAGGCCCGTGTCCTGGGCGTTGGCCACCTCGGGGCGCGCGAGGGTGATGGTGGCGACCGCCCCGTCCACCTCGTATCGGACCTTCTCGAAGGCCTGCTTGCTTCGGGCCTCCTCCGTCGGCCCCCCTTCGGGATCCGGTTCGTCGTTCGCGGCTGCTCCTCTCCGCTGCGCAGCGTCACCAGGTCGTGTCATGTCGTCATCCCTTCCCTGCGGGCTTGGGCTCGCGGGGGAGGCCGAGCACCCGCTCACCGATGATGTTGCGCTGGATCTCGTTGGTGCCGGCGAAGATCGACGACGACTGGTAGTAGAGCCAGGCCCGCTGCCACGCGCCGTCGCCGGGGTTGTCGGTGGCGCCCCGCCACAGGGGAGCGGCATCACCCAGCACCGCCATGGCGGTCTGGTGGAGGCGCTTGCTCATCTCGCTCCAGTAGAGCTTCAGCGCGCTGGCCTCGGGGCCGAGCTCGCGGCCGTGCTCGAGGCGCGACAGCGACCGCCAGTTGTGGAGCTGGAAGAGGCGGACCTCGACGTACGCCTCGGCGAGGCGCTGCTGGAGGCGGTGGTCGTCGTAGGCGCCGCGCTCGAGGGCGAGGCGCAGGAGCTCCTCGAGGTGCTGGGCGTGGATGACGAGCTGGCGAGGATTGGTGCCCCGCTCGTGCGTGAGGGTGGACGACGACACCCGCCACCCGTCGTGCTCAGCGCCGACGAGGTTCTCGTCGGGCACGAAGGCGCCGTCGAAGAACACCTCGTTGAACTCGGCCTCGCCGGTGACCTGGGTGAGGGGCCGCACCTCGACGCCGTCGGCGCGCATGTCGACCACCAGCGCGGAGATGCCCTTGTGCTTGGGGGCGTCCGGGTCCGTGCGGGCGAGGCACAGGCCGAAGTCGGCGAACTGGGCGTACGAGGTCCAGACCTTCTGGCCGGTGAGGCGCCAGCCGCCGTCGACCCGCTCGGCCCGGGTGGCCACGGAGGCGAGGTCGCTGCCGGCGCCGGGCTCGCTGAACAGCTGGCAGAACAACAGGTCGGCGGCGCGGATGGCGGGCAGCCAGCGCTGCTTCTGCTCGGCTGTGCCGTGGGCGAGCAGGGTGGGCCCGACGAGGTTGATACCGATGCGCCCGACGAGCTCGGGCGCCCGTGCCCGGGCCAGCTCCTCCTGGACGACGTAGTGCATCAGCGCGCCGGCGCCGCGGCCGCCGTACTCCTCGGGCCACGTCACGGCGACCCAGCCCCCGTCGGCGAGGCGGCGCTGCCAGTCCCGTAGGAAGACCACCTCGTCGGCGAGGTCGTCGAACTGCGGCGGCAGGCCGCGGCCGTACTCCCACGGCAGGTTGGCCTCGAGCCAGGTGCGGCACTCGGCGCGCAACGCGATCTGCTCGGTTGTCGGCGAGAGGTCCATCCACGGGTGATAGTAGGGGCCATGGACTTCGACCTCTCGGAGGACCAACTCGCGCTCCAGGACGCCGCGGCGCGGTTCCTGGACGAGCAGAGCCCGACCACCCGGGTCCGCGCCGCCATGGCGGCGGCCGATGCCTACGACCTCGACCTCTGGGCCGCCATGGTCGACCTCGGCTGGCCCGGCATCGCGGTGCCCGAGGCCATGGGGGGACTCGGGCTCGGCACGGTCGAGCTGGCGGTCCTGCTCGAGCAGACCGGCGCCCACGTGGCGCCCACGCCCTTCCTCCAGGAGGCGCTCACCCTCGCCGCGCTGGTCGACGCCGCGGAGCGGGGGGTCGTGGAGGCCGCGTGGCTGGATCCGGTGCTCCTCGGTGATTCGGTCGCCGCCGTGGCGTGGCAGCCGGTCCGGGCCGAGCGCGACGGGGCCCGCTGGCTGCTGAGCGGGCGGACGGGACCGGCCTTGTTCGCCCCGGTGGCCGATGTCGTCGTCGTGCCCGGCCGCGAGGACGACGGCCGCGAGCACCTCTTCGTGGTCACCACCCGGCCCGGCCAGATCGCCCCCGAGCCGGCGATGGACCAGACCCGCCAACTCGGCTGGGTCGACCTCGAGCGCACGCCGTCGCTGCACCTCGGCGAACAGGACGCGGCCACCGCCTTCGCCGACCTGGGGGCGTTGGCCCACGCCGCCGAGCTGCTGGGGGCCGCCGACCGCGCCCTCGCCATGGCCGTCGAGTACGCCAAGGAGCGGGTGCAGTTCGGCAGGCCCATCGGCAGCTTCCAGGCCATCAAGCACCGGTGCGCCGACATGCTGGTCGACGTCGAAGGCATGCGCTCGGCCGTCTACTACGCGGCGTGGTGCATCGGCGCCGGCGACCCGGATCGCTCCATCGCCGCGTCGACGGCCAAGACGTGGTGCTCGGACGCGGGCCGGAGGGTGATGGCCTCGGCCCTCCAGGTGCACGGCGGCATCGGCTTCACCTGGGAGCACGACCTGCACCTGTACCTGAAGCGGGCCCAGCTCGACGAGGTCAGCTTCGGGGACGCCTCGTTCCACCGCGCCCGGCTCGCCGGGCTGCTGCGCGAGCGGGTGGAGCGGGGCGAGAGCGTCATCTGAGGCCTCCGGGCCGGCGGTTTCGGCCCGGTGACCGCGTGGTGGCGTCCCGGTGGCGCCGCCGTGACACTTGGCACCTGCTCATGGCGGCGCGAGGGCGGCCGATACGGTGACCAGGTGACCCCGACCAAGGCGGCGCGATGAGCGACGTGACACTGGACCCCTCTGACGGTGGCCGGCGCGATACCGCCCCGCCCCTGGCCGGCCCGCCCGTCGTCGGCCACATGGCGGAGGTGCGCGAGCACGTCGCCGAGGTCCGCGAGCACGTCGCCGAGGTCAAGGACCACGTCGTCGAGCAGATCGCCCACGTCAAGCCCCTGTTGCGCGGGTGGCTGCACGAGATCTTCTTCTTCCTGTCGATCCCCGCCGGCCTCCTGCTGGTGGCGCTCTCGTCCACCGTGGAGGCGCGCCTCGCCGCGGCCGTCTACAGCCTGGGTGTCACGGCGTTGTACGGCGTCAGCTCGGCCTACCACCGCGGGCCGTGGACCGAGAAGGGGCGCGTCGTCATGCGCCGCCTCGACCACGCCATGATCTTCGTGCTCATCGCCGCCACCTACACGCCGTTCTGCCTGCTGTTGGTGGACGGACCGCTGTCTTGGATCTTCCTCGGGGCGATCTGGGCGGTGGCGCTGACCGGCCTGGTGCTCGCCCTCACCGGGATCTCCATGAAGTACGGCATCGGCTTCATCCTCTACATCGCGCTCGGATGGGCCGCGGTGCTCGCCATGCCCCGCCTGCTCGACGTGATGACCCCGTTCCAGCTCGGCCTCATGGTCGCCGGCGGCCTCCTGTACACCGTCGGGGCCATCTTCCTCGCCACCCGCTGGCCCGACCCGTTCCCGAAGGTCTTCGGCTACCACGAGGTCTGGCACGTGATGACCGTCGTCGCCGGCATCTGCCTGGCGGTCGACATCTGGATGCTGTCGCTCAACGCCGGCGCCTGAGCCTTCCTACGAACCCTCGGCCACCAGCGACGTGATGGCGGCCCGGTCGGGTTTGCCTGCGGGCAGCGTCGGTAGGGAGTCGAGGTGCACGACCCGGTCGGGGGCCTTGAACCTCGCGAGGCCCTGCGCCACCACCCAGTCCCGGGCCTTCTCCCGGTCGAGCGGCGCGTCCGCCACCAGGACGGCGACGAGGCGCTCGCCGAGGCGGTCGTCCGGCTCGCCCACGACCACGGCTTGGCGCACGGCGGGGTGGGCCTCGAGCGCGGCCTCGACCTCGCCGGGGTCGACGTTCTCGCCGCCGCGGATGATCACGTCCTTCGTGCGCCCCACGATGGTGAGCCAGCCGTCGGCGTCCAGGGTGGCGACGTCGCCGGTGCGGAACCAGCCGTCGGCGGTGAACGCCTCGACGTCGTCCTCGGGGTCGAGGTAGCCCTCGAACAGCTCGGGGCCGCGGACGTGCAGCTCGCCGCCCTCACCCAGACGCAGCTCGGCGGCGTCGGCGGCGTGGCCGTCCGTGGTGGCGGCCTGCTCCTGGGTGTCGCCGGCGAGGGTGGTGGCCACCGTGGGCGCCTCGGTGGACCCGTAGCTGCGCTTCACCCGGGCCCCGAGGCGGGCGGCGGCGTCACGCACGAAGGCGGGCGAGACGCCGGCGCCGCCGCTGGAGACCAGACGCAGGCTGGCCACCCGCTCCTCGGCGAACCCGGGCGCCGCGAGCAGCTCGACGAAGAACGTGGGCGGGCCGATCATGAAGCTCACCGCCTCGGCCTCGATCAGATCGAGGGCCCGATCGGCGGACCAGCGGGCCATGAGCAGGGTCTTCAGGGGGACCACCCCGGGCAGCAGGACGCCGTTCAACAGGCCGGACACGTGGGCCAGGGGGGCGGGGATCAGGGTGGCGTCTCGGGCGTCGAGGCCGTGGACCGTGACCATCGAGCGGGCCTTGTAAGCCAGCGACCGATGGGTGTGGCGCACCCCCTTGGGCCGGCCGGAGGAGCCCGAGGTGAACAACACCACGGCGAGGTCCTCGGCCGCCGCCGCGTCGGCGTCCGGGCCGACGGGGGGACCTGAGGGCAGGTCCTCGACGTCGAGCACGAGGCGAGGGTCGAGGCGGGCCAGGATCGACGCCGCCTCCTGTTCGCCCGCCCGGTGGTGCACCGGGGCGGCGACGGCACCGAGGCGCCAGCAGGCCCGGTAGGCCAGCAGGGAGCCGATGCGGTTCGGGGCCCGCCAGGCGACGACGTCGCCCCGGCCCACACCGGCGGCCACCAACCCGCCGGCGAGCGCGGCCACGGCGTCCCCGACGTCGGCGCTCGACCACCGGTGTCCCAGGGTCCCGTCCTCGTAGACCTCGACGACCAGGTCGTCCCGGGGCGGGGCGCCGGAGAGCACGGTGTCGAGGGTGACCCCGTCCCACGGACGGCCCGGTCCGGACCAGTCGGTGGGATCGGGCGAGCGTCCTGGAGGGAACGGCGTCACGGGGGCCGCTTCAGCAGTCCGCGGCCCGGTCGAGCACGCGGGCGAAGCCGGCGATGCCGGCGGCGTTGAGGTGCAGACCGTCCCCGAGGAACCACGACGGGTGGCGCCGGGCCTTCGCGGACCAGTCCACCAGCACCACGTTGGCGTGGGCGTCGGCTTGCCGGCGGAGCTCGGCGTTGATGGTGCGCGCCCCCTGTCGCCAGCGGGTGGTGGCGACCGGGGCCACGCCGTCCTCCTTCACGGTGACCAGGGCCACGCAGGGGACGTCGCCGGCCGCGGCCACGACCTCTCGGATCCACAGCACGGGCACGAACCCGTACTCGGGGTGCGTGGCGGCCACGACGTCGGGGGCGCCGGCGGCGACGACGACCGACCGGGCACCGGTGCGGCGCATCTCCGCCACCGGGAAGCGCAGCTGGTCGAAGTGGGCGTTGTTGAAGGCGTGCACCGTCACGCGGTGGTCGGTGGCGAGGAGGGCCCGCGCCGCCGACTCGCCCTGGTGGACCATGGAGTCCCCGGCCAGACCGACGCGAGGGGCACCCGGCGCGCCGACGTACTGGCAGGCACTGCTCGTCACCGCCAGCGTCGCCACGAGGAGACCGGTGACGAGGCGACGGGTCGGGCGCACCGGGTCAGCCTCGCAGGTCGAACGCGACCTTGATCGCGCCCGACGCCCCCTGGTCGGCCAGGGCGTCGAAGGCCGTCCGCCACTCCTCGAGCCGGAAGGTGTGGGTGAGCATCCCGCTCAGGTCGATGCGACCGGAAGCGGCGAGGTCGAGGTAGTGGGCGATCGCGTGCTGGCGCTTGCCCTCGACCTCCTCCACCCCGAAGGCGTTGGACCCGACGAGGCGGAGCTCCTTGAAGTACCAGGGGGTCCACTCGAAGCGGGCGGGGGAACTGACCCCGAGCTCGACGAGCGTGCCTCGGGATCGCAGCACCCGGAGGATCACCTCGAGGGTCTCCGCGGCGGCCACGGTGTCGTAGACCACGTCGACCCCGCCGGGGTAGGCCACGGGCAGGCCCTCCCATGGGTGGCGCAGGATGCCGCCGGACCAGTCGGCCACGGCCTCGACCAGCTCGAGCCGGGGCTCGTGGGCGAACACCGTGGCGCCGAAGCGTTCGGCCAGCGCCGCCTGCGC
The DNA here is from genome assembly GCA_016794585.1 of Acidimicrobiales bacterium. NCBI lineage: Bacteria > Bacillati > Actinomycetota > Acidimicrobiia > Acidimicrobiales > Acidimicrobiales bacterium. The sequence goes on along the minus strand of JAEUJM010000005.1, from coordinate 110,040 downwards.
CGGCCAGCGGGCCACCACGCCCACCTCGACCGACGGGTACAGGGCCCGGAGGATGGCGACCGCGGTGGTTCCGAGGGCCCCGGCGCCGTAGACGAGGGCCCGACCGCCCTCCGGCGGCGGGTGGCGGACGATGGCATGGAGCGACACCGCGAACGGGTCGCCCAGGACGGCCACCTCGTCCGGCACCTCGTCGGGGACGGGGATGGCCATGAGCTGGTGGGCGGGCAGCAGCTCGGCGAACCCGCCGGTGGCCTCGGTGGCGTTGCCCGTGTGGATGCCAGGGGAGAGCCGTCCGTCGAGGAAGTTCCAGCACATGTTGTAGTCACCGTCGACGCAGGCCGGGCAGGGCGGGTCGATGCCCCGAGGCCCGCACGACAGCCACGGGTTGAGCACCACGCGCTGACCGAGCTCCAAGTCCTCCACCTCGGGGCCGAGCTCCTCGACCGTGGCGATCACCTCGTGGCCGAGCACCTGCGGGAAGGAGATGAAGGCGGTCATCGGGTTGTCGCCGGCGTCGTCGAAGTCCATCAGCACCTGCTTGGCGTCCGAGCCGCAGAGGCCGGTCATGCGGGTGCGCAGGACCATCCAGTCCGGCCCGAGCGGGCGCGCGTCGGGGACCTCCTGCAACGCCATGAAGGTCGTGGCGAGGTTGCGCTGCAGACGGTTGGCATCGGGCGGCGGCGGGTCGACCGGCCCGGGGTCGACGCCGAACACGAGGGCCTTCACGCGTGGTTCTCCGGGGTCAGGTCCTCCGGATCGGCGGGCGGCGCCATCGCCGCGGCGGCGCCGGCGAGGAAGAGGTCGATGTCGGTGGTCTTGAAGGCGGCGATGTCCTTGAGGTCGGGGAGATACGCCTCGAAGGCGTCGCCCTCGATGGCGGCCACGATCCCGGCGGCGACGTCCTCCGGGCGCTCGAGGTCGCCGTGGTAGAGCGGGGCGTCGTTGTCGGGCTGGTCCCAGATCTCGGTGTCGACGGGACCGGGGATGATCAGGCGCACGTCGATCCCGGTGTCCCACAGATCGAGGGCCAGCGACTCGCTCCAGCCGCAGAGGGCGAACTTGCTGGCGCAGTAGGCCGCCTCGTGGACGATGCCCAGGCGGCCGCCCAGGCTCGACACGTTGACGATGCAACCGGCGTCGCGCTCCAGCATCCGGGGGAGGAGGGCCAGCGTGAGACGGACGGGGCTGAGCAGGTTCACCCTCAGGGTGTGCTCGACGCCGTCCATGGTGAGGTCCTGCACGCTGCGGCGCTTGGGGACGGCGGCGTTGTTGACCACCACGTCGAGGTGCCCGAACGCGTCCCACGCCTCCTCGGCCACTCGGACGGCCGCGTCGGTGTCGTCCAGGTCGGCGACCCAGCTGCGGCTCTCGGGCGAGTCGGCGCGGCAGCGTTCGAGCACCTCTGCCAGGCGGTCGCCCCGACGCGCCACCAGGCCGACGGTCGCGCCGCGCCCGGCCAGCAGGACGGCGAGGGCGGCGCCGATGCCGGAGGAGGCGCCCGTGACCAGCACCTTCGCGCCGGCGACGTCCACGCTCACGTCGTCACTCGTCCCCGGCCGCCTGGGCACGGGCGTCGCGGTACCACTCGGCCGAGCCGGTGAGATAGCCGGTCAGGTCGTTCGCCTTGACCAGCGCCACGTCGCCGAACCACTCGGGGACGTAGCGCTCGAGGTCGCCCGTGGCGAGCTGGTCGACGACGACGTCGACGACGGCGGACGTCGGCAGCGCCTCGACCTCGGCGAGCATCGCGTCGTTGTCGGGCAGATGGAAGAGGTCCGTGTCGATCACGCCGGGGTTCAGCAGGTGCACCGAGACGGGAGTGTCCCAGAGCTCGACCGCGAGGGACTCCGACCACGCGGTGACGGCCGCCTTCGAGGCCGCGTAGGCGGCCTCGCCGGGCGGGCTGAGGCGAGCCGCCACCGACGACACGTTGAGGATCTGGCCCCGGCCGCGCTCGAGCATCCGGGGCAGGAGGGCGGTGGTGAGGCGCACCGGCGAGAGGAAGTTGATGGCCAGCACCTGGTCGAGCTCGGCGTCGGTCGTGGCCTCGACCCGCCGACGCTTCGGGATGCCGGCGTTGTTGACGAGGAGGTCGATGCCGCCCAGTTCGTCGTCCGCCCGCCGGGCGAAGTCGCCGACCGCGTCGAGGTCGCTCAGGTCCATCGTCCACGCACGGCTGTCCGGGGCGTGGGCACGACAGCGCCCGAGCACCTCGTCCAGACGGTCGGCGCGCCGGGCGCAGATGCCCACGGTGGCTCCCCTGGCGGCGAATCCCTCGGCCAGTGCCGCGCCGATGCCGGCGGAGGCGCCGGTGACCAGCGCGGTGCGGCCGGTCAGCGGTCGATCGTTCCCGTCGTCGTCCCCCACGGAGCTCCCCCTCTTGGTGGCGTCGGGCCGATGCTACGTTCCGGCGCGTGACCGTCACGCCAGAGGGGGCCCGACTGGACGGCCGGGTGGCCATCGTCACCGGCGCCGCCGCCGGGATCGGCGAGGCGACGGCGCTCGCGCTGGCGGCCTTCGGGGCCGACGTCGCCGTCTGCGACCGCGACGCCGACGGGCTGGCCGACACGGCCACCGCCCTGGCCGCCACGGGCTGTCGGGTGGTGTCGGAGGTGCTCGACGTCCGCCACGACGAGGCGGCCCACGCCTTCGTGGCCCGGGTGGCCGCCGAGCTCGGTCGGGTCGACATCCTGGTCAACAACGCCGGCGGGGGCTTCGCCGCGCCGTTCCTCGACGTCAGCACCAAGGGCCAGGACGCCCTCATCCGGGAGAACTTCTCGAGCGCGGCGTCGTTCATCCGTGCCACCGCGCCCCACCTCGGGACAGGGTCCGCCATCGTGAACGTCACCTCGATCGAGGCGCACCGGGCCGGCCCCGGCTACGCCGTCTACTCCGCGATGAAGGCGGCGCTGGCCAACCTCACCAAGAGCCTCGCCCTCGAGCTGGGCGATCGGGGCATCCGGGTCAACTGCGTCGCTCCCGACGTGATCCCCACGCCGGGGATCGGCCCGATGCCGGTGCGCACCCCACTGTTGCGTCCCGGCCACGTCGACGACGTGGCCGCGGCCATCGTGTTCCTGTCGGGCGACCACGCCGGCTTCATCACGGGTTCGACCGTGCACGTCGACGGGGGCAACCACGCCGCCGGCGGCTGGCACCGCACCGAGAGCGGGCACTTCTCGACCTGACCCTGGGCGGGGCAGAGGTGGTCGGCGACGGGCAGTCACTAGTGTCCCGCCCCATGGATGACCCCCGCATCGAGGCCGGACGCCTCGAGGACTCCACCCGTTGGCTGCTCGTCGTGCTCGTCGGCGCCTGCGTGCTCGCCGCCGGCGTGCTCGCCGTGTCGGACGTCGCCGGCCTCGTCGGCCGGCGCTGGCAGGTGGTCGGCGCCGCGTCGGCGACGCTCACGGTCCTCGCCCTGGTGGTGGGCCTGCTGGCCGTCCTGCGGGCCATGGGTCCCGGCGGAGACGACGAGCCCCCCGCCGGGGCTGTCTCGGAGAGTCCGGCTGCGGCCGACCCGCCGGCGCTGAGTTCCCCGGCGGGCGAGACCACAGCCGCTGACATCGACATCGCCGTCACAGCCGACGACGGGGAGGTGGACCCGGAGGATCAGGGGCCGAGCACGAGCACGGACGCCGAGGAGGCCGCCGTGACGGTCGACCCGGGGCCTGAGCCGCTGGTGCTGCCCCCCTCGGCCCCGGGCTCCGAGGCCCGTCGGGCCCACCGGGCGGCGGTGCGGCGCTACCACCGCGCCCGCTCGATCGTCACCGTGTCCGTCGTCCTCGCCGTTCTCGGCATGGCGGGCATGGCCACGGCTGCCGTCGTCGACGGCAACAACGTGGAGGACCGGGCCCGCCGGCAGCTGGAGGCGCAGCTCACCGCAGAGGAGGACGGGCCCATCACCGAGCCACAGGCCGTCGCAGTGCAGCTCACGACGCCGGGCCTGCGCCGCGTCGCCGAGGCCATGGGGTGCACCGGCTCGGCCATCGGGGCCCGTCCCGTGCAGGGGTGGGCGGTCTCGGGTACGTACCGCAACCCCACCGTGGTGCTGTTCGCCCCGGTGCCGGCGTGCGACAACATCGAGATCGCGCTCGCCCCCCGTGACGGGTTCGTCTACCCCACGCTGCAGACGCCGACGAGTGCCGCCCGTCCGGCCGCGGCCACGCCGACGACCGCGGCAGGCGCCGGCCAGGGTGCCGGCGGTGGGCAGGGCCAGGGGCAAGGCCAGGCGGCCGCCACGCCGGCGCAGGCCGCGCCCGCACAGGCGGCGCCGGCACCGCCGACGAGCGCGCCCGGCTGAGCCGGTGCGCCGCCGCGGTCAGAGCCGGGGCAGCAGCTCGGTGAGCAGGGTGTGGATCTCCGCCGCACAGGCCACGTACACGTGCTCGTCGCCCCCGGCGGGATCGTCGACGTCGTCGTCCTCCCCGGGCTCGTAGGCGGCCAGATCGAGGCGCGCGAGGCGCTCGGCCAGCGGGTCGGGCCCTGCTGGCAGAGCCCGCACCAGGTGCTTGAGGGTCGCGGTGCGGTCGGCGACCTCGGGGTGCTCGCGGCGCAGGTAGCGGACGTGCTCGACGGCCATCGCCAGGACGAGGTCGGTACGGGGCAGGTCGGCCGGTCGGAGTTGGGCGCTGCGGTGGTGGTTGGCCTCGAGGCCGAGCGCGGCGAGAGCGTCGCGTGTCCGCCAGCTCATGGGCTGCCCGTCGATGACATGGGTGCCCGCCGTGATGACCTCGAGGTCGGGGTCGGCCGCCGCGAGGATGGCGCCGGCCATCACCGACCGCGCTGCGTTGCCGGTGCAGAGGGTGATGATGGTCGTCAAGGGGGCTCCCAGGGGGTGGAATGAGGGCTGCGGCGAGGTGGGGCGAGGGGCGTCGGGCTGGTCAGCCCCCGGCGATGAGGGCCCCCGCCACGATCGTGGCGGCCACGTAGTCTGCCGTGAGCCGCCGCCGTGCCTCGACCCAGGGCACCGCGAGGAGGCACAGGTCGGCCGGCGCACCGGGCGCCACCCGCCTCGACGGGCCGCCGGGATCGTCGGCGGGGCCCGTGAAGAGGGCGACGGCCTGCTCCGGTGTGAGGCTCTCGTCCGGGCCCAGCACGGCCCCGGCGGCGGTGCGCCGGTCGATGGCGGCCTGCATGGCGAGCCACGGGTCCGCGGGCCCGAAGGGGGCGTCGCTGCCGGCGGCGAGGCGTACCCCCGCATCGATCAAGCCTCGGCACCGGTAGAGCCACGGCTGGTCCTCCGCGTCGACCTCGTCCAGGTACCGGTCGCCGCTGGAGCGCACGAAGGCGGGTTGGGTCACGACGGTCACCCCGATCCGGGCCATCCAGGACGCGAGCTCGGGCGGCGCCACCGACGCGTGCTCGATGCGGTCGCCGGGGTGGGCGCCGGCGGCGTCGAGCGCGGCCAGGGCCAGCACCACCGTGGCCCGGCTGGCGGCGTGGATGGCGACGGGCCGGTCGGCCGCGTGGGTGGCGACGACGGTGGCGATGAGGTCGTCGAGCGCGGGGAGGTCGTGCTCGGCCAGGATCACCTTGCGGGGGGCGTCGGTCAGGTCGTCCTCGCCGAGCACGTGCACGTCGAAGGGCACGGTGCCGTCGGCCCTCCGCTCGGCGAACCAGGTGGCCGACCGCCGGTCATTGTCGGCAGTGGCGTCGGTGACGCCGGTGATCCCCTGCGCCGCCAGGCGCCCGGCGACGGCAGCCAGCGTGGCGCGCTCTTCCGCGGGGTCGTGCTCGTCGAGCCCGCGGAACCGGTCGTCGGCGTCGTACAGGTGGCCGTCGAGCCGCGCCGCGTCGGGCACGTCGGCCAGACGGTCCAGTGCCGGGGAGTTGACCACCCACAGGTGGCCGGATCGGTGCTGGATGCGGAGGGGGTGACGCGGGGCCAGGTCGTCCAGCCGGGCGCGGTCCACCGGGCCCACGATGCGTTCGTCGTACCCCACTCCCCGGATCCATCGGCCGGCGGGGAGCGTGGCGGCGGCGGCGGTGAGCGCGGCTGCGAACGCCTCGGGGCCGTCGACCTCGGGTGGCCCGCAGGCGACCGATCGGTGCCGTGCCGCCATCGAACGCAGGTGGAGGTGATGATCGTGGAGGCCGGGGAGCAGGGCCCCGCCCCGTCCGTCGAGGACGTCGTGCCCGGGATGCGTGGCGACGAGCCGAGGGCCCACCGCCGCGATGCGGGCGCCGTCGACGACGACGTCCTGACCGGCCCGGCCCTCGACCTCGACGTCGTGGATGATCAACGCGGTGCCGTCCCGGCTCGGAGCAGCTCGTGGTTGGCCTCGCCGAGCTCGGGCGCGGTGCCCGCCCGCCGCCGGGGCGTTCCCACAGCCGGAACAGGCCCCGGCTGGGCGTCGCCCACGACGTGGTTGACGACCTCCCGCAATGAGAGGTCGATGGACGCAGGCCGACCCACCAGCACGGCCAGCGCGACGGCGGCGGCGTGCAGGCCGGCGAGTGGATCGGCGACGGCGTCCCCGTAGAAGGTCGGCGCCGCCGGCGTACCCGCGGCCAGGCCGCCGGCGACCGCGGCGTCGTCGCCGAAGCCGGACCACTGCCGCCACGGCCCCGTGGCCCCGTAGGCGGTGAGGGTGAGCCATCGGGGGTGTCGGAAGATGCCGAGCTGGTCGAGGGCGCGCGGGCGCGACGCCTCGAGCACGAGGTCGGCGCCGTCGAGCAGCGCCTGCAGGCGGGACACGGCGTCGGGGTCGGGAAGGTCGAGGGCGACGCTGCGCTTCCCGGCGTTGAGCAGGTCGAAGAACGCCGGCGAGCCCGACCGGGCCCCGTCCGGGCGCCCGGAGCTCTCCACCTTGACCACCTCGGCGCCGGCGTCGACCAGGAGCGAGGCCGCCAGCGGGCCGGCCCAGAGCGACGACAGGTCGACCACCCGTGCGCCGGCCAGCGGTCGTGGCCGGAGCCGGGTGTGCGCCAACGCGCCGAGTGACCCCGAGCCCGAGCCCGAGCCCGAGCCCGAGCCCGTCACGACCCGGGGAGGGGCGGACGCCGGGGGTCGGCCATCGAGGAGGAACGGCGTCATCGGGAAGCGCTGGTGGCGGGCCGTGGCCTGCGCGTCCGTGGCGGCCTCCCTCGGGGTGACCACCTCGGCGACGGCCAGGCCGAGCGCTTGGCCAGAGGACACCACCTCCTCTGCGGCACGTTCCGAGACGACGGCCCCGATCGCGACCCAGGGGTCGGCCCCGCCCTCGAACGGGCATCCGAGCCACGCCGGGAGCAGGTCGAGGTCGGACGGGCGGGGGAGGTTGACCGCCACCCAGCCGTCGACCGCCCGCACCATGCGCCCCGCCCCGCCCGCGGTCGTCCCACCCGCGGGGGGAAGGCCCAGCAACCGGGCCCGCTCGGCGGCGAGGCCGGGCCCGTCCACCGTCACCCGGCGACCGCCGAGGTCGCTCAGCAGTTCGACCACGGCAGCTGCGGCGCGGAGGCCGTCGATCACGGCGCCCTCGGTGGAGTCGTCGACGTGGACGGTCCCGGGCGCGGCCTGGTGCTGCGGCCCGTCGCCCGTACGGGCGCCGTTCGCGATCTCCCCGTGGTGAGCGATGGTGGCGGTCGTCGCCGGGTCCGGGGCGATCACGACCTCGGCCCCCAGCAGGCCGAGCAGGGCACCGGCGCGGTCGGCCACGGGGCCGGTGCCCGTCTGGAGGAAGCGGAAGTCCCGCAGCGGCGCCACGGCGTCCATGGTGGCGCGTGGCGCCGCCGCCGGCACCCTGGGCGGCCGACCGTATGATCGGCCGCCATGGGGGAGCTCGACGTCGGCGCATGGGCCGGCGTGGAGGGGATGCGCCTCGCGGTGCCACGGCGCCCGATGGAGCGCTGACGGCGGTGTCGACGCCAGCGGTCCGACGGTGCTCGGTCGACGAAGCACTCGCGCTCTTGTCCGCGCCGGACGCCGCGGAAGAGTGTTCGGTGGCCCATGGCTGCGTCGCCCTGGTGGTGGAAGGTGGCGCCGACGAATGGCCCGATGATGAGCTGACCCCTCGGCAGCGCCGGAACCTCGAGTGGCTGCCCTGCGTGACGGTGGCGCCGGCGGAGGGCCCCATCTGGCGACGCTTCGACGTCGTGGCGCAGCCGACCGGCACCGAGCACCTGGCTGGGTCGGAAGAGCTCGTCGCCGCGGTCCTCGCCCGACCGGAGGCGGCCACCGCGCTCGTCCGCCTCGTCCGGGCCGCCCGCCGCTCGGACCCCGAGACCGCGCTCTGGGCCGAGTCGGTGACCTACGGCCTCCTCCAGGCCGGCGCCGAGTTCGCCGCCTGGCGGTCGTCGGCGCCGGCGGCGACTCCCGGGGCCCCGGGGCGGGTCGACGTCGCCCGCACACCGGCCGGCGCCGCCGTCACCCTCGTCCGACCCGAGCGCCACAACGCCCTCGACGTGTCGCTGCGTGATGCCCTCGTCGACGCGCTCCGCGGCCTGGCCCTGGACGACGGGCCGATCACCCTGCGGGGAGCGGGCCGGTCCTTCTGCAGCGGCGGCGATCTCGCCGAGTTCGGGACCTTCCCCGACCCGGTGCAAGCCCACCTGATCCGGTCGACGCGACTGCCGGCCCGTGCGGTCGCCGACGTGCGCCACCGCCTGACCGCCGAGGTGCACGGCGCCTGCGTCGGGGCGGGAGTCGAGCTCGCCGCCTTCGCCGACCGGGTGGTCGCCGCACCGGGAACGACCTTCCGGCTTCCCGAGGTGGCCATGGGGCTGGTGCCGGGCTCGGGAGGGACGTGGAGCGTCAGCCGGCGGATCGGGGCGCAGCGCACCAATTGGCTCGCGCTCACGAGCGCCACCATCGACGCCGGCGTGGCGGCGCGCTGGGGGTTGGTGGACGAGGTGTCCGACGGCATTCTGGCGGGGTAGGGAACCACCACCCGACGACCCCAGGAGGCAGCCATGGGTTTCATGGACACCCTGAAGAAGACCGCGGCGCAGGCCACCGAGATGGCCGGCGACCTGGCCGACCAGCACGGCGACAAGGTGAAGGGCGCCATCGACAAGGCCGCCACCACCGCTGATTCCCAGACCAAGGGAAAGTACGCCGGCAAGATCGACACCGGCGCCGGCAAGGCCAAGGAGGCCATCGACAAGCTGGGCAAGAAGGGCAAGTAGCGCTTCGTCCGCCCCGGCCGCCGTCGCTCCCACGAGGCCGGTGACGGGCGACGACTGCCCACCCCGGCGGGGCGCCTTCTAGCCTGTCGCTCCATGGTCATGGGCCGACGTGAGGACGTGGCGACCGCGCCGGCGCCGATCGCGGCATTCGCGGTGGCCGGTCTGGCCGAGCAGATGGTGCTGGCGGTGTGCAGCGTGCCGTTCCGGGCGCCGTGGCGGGGCGCGCACAGCCTCTCCGACAACATCGGCATCAGCGTGACCCGTCAGGTCATGCGCACCTTCATGGGCTACTCGACCTCGCTGCCGACCGAGGAGTTCCGGTCGATCGAGGTGCTCATCGACGATCTGTGCCGGGTGGTGATGCCGCCGGCGGCCAAGGCGCTCGACGTGACCATGGATCGCACGGAGGTCGCTGGGGTCCCGGGGCTCTGGTACCACCCGGACAACGGAACCGAGCGGTCGGCACGGGGCACGGTGCTCTACCTGCACGGCGGAGGTTACGTGGGGACCTGTCCCACCATGTACGCGGCCTTCAACGCCTACCTCGCCCGCTCGTCGGGCTGTTCGGTGTTCACCCCCGACTACCGCCTCGCCCCGGAGTTCCCCTTCCCGGCGGGGCTGCTCGACGCCGCGGCCGTGCTCGAGTCACTGCTCGAGGACGGCCTCGAGCCGAGTCGGTTCGTTCTCGCCGGCGACTCTGGTGGGGGCGGGCTCGCCCTGTCGCTGCTCAACGACGTGCGCACCGAGCACCTCCCCGACCCCGCCGGCCTGGTCCTGTTCTCACCCGAGGTCGGTCTGCGTTTCGCCGACGCCTCGGTGAGCGAGAACGCCGGCAAGGACATCCTCCCGTGGAACATCCCGTCGTCGCCCTACCTCCACGGCGTGGACCCGCTGGACCCGCGGGTGGACCCGATGAGCGACGACGTGTCCGACTACCCGCCGACCTACGTCGCCTTCGGCGACGACGAGATGTTCCGGGACTCGATCCGGACCTTCGTCGACAAGCTCGACGAGGCGGGCGTGGCCACGACGTCATTCGAGGAGCCCGGCATGTTCCACGTGTTCCCGTTCCTCATGCCGTGGGCCGACGCCAGCCGTCGCGTCTTCGCCGACGTCGGCCGCTTCATCGTGGACTGTCTCCCGCCCGATCCCTGATCGGATCAGAGCGAGCAGGGGTCGACGCCCTTCTCCGCCAGCACCCGGGCCACGGACTCGTTCACCCGGGCCTCGGGCAGGGTGCCGTCGCCGACGGCCGCCTCCAGGGCGTCGATGGCGTCGGCCGGGTTGGCGATGGTGACGAACAAGGCCACGTCCGCTCCCGCGGCGATGGACTGCACCGCGGCCGACTCGGGCGGGATGGTGCCGGCGATGGCGCCCATGCTCAGCGAGTCGCTGAAGGCCAGCCCCTCGAAGCCGAGCTCGTCGCGGAGCAGGTCGTAGGCCTCAGGCGAGATGCTGGCCGGGGTGGTCCCGCTGAGGCCCGGGACGTTGAGGTGGCCGACCATCACCGCGACCGGCGCATCGGCCGCCAGCGCGTCGAACGGCAGCAGGTCCCGGGTCCGGAGCGACTCGATCGGCGGCGTGCCGACCGGGCCGTCGTGGGTGTCGGCCTCGCCCGAACCGTGGCCGGGGAAGTGCTTGAGCACCGGGAGGAGCCCGGCAGCCTGCATGGCGTCCACGTAGACCTGCCCGTAGGCGGTGACCGTCGCGGGATCGTCGGAGAACGTGCGATCCCCCAGGGGGCCGCCGCCGCCCGGGGCGGCCACGTCCACCACGGGCGCGAAGACCACGTCGAAGCCGAGGTCGGCCACCGCCTGGAAGTGAGGCCCGACGATGGCGCTCGCAGCGGGTCCGTCCTGGCCGGTCGCCATCGACCGTTCGGAGGGGATCGAGCCCAGGAGGTCGCGCAGGTGCTGTACCTCGCCGCCCTCCTCGTCCACGGCGACGAGGGGTGCGATGGCGCTGGTGGCCTTCACCGCAGCGATGCCCTCGGCCAGGCCCGTCGTGGTCGGGCGCTGCACGAGCACGGTGCCCACGCCGAGGTCGGCGGCCCGCTGGGCCTCGGAGGCGAGCGCGCCGCCGTCGATGGCGATGCCCACCAGCTGCGCCACCCGCTGGCGCACGGGGAGGGCGGCGATGCAGGCGGCCACCGGGTCGATGGTCGTGCTCGTGGTGGTCGGCGCCGCCGTGGTGGTCGGGCCACGCTCGGAGGTGGCGGTCGCCGCCTCGGATCCGCCGGGACGGTCGGCGCCGCTGCCGCAACTCGAGGCCACGAGGGCGACGGCGGCGAGCACCACCGCAGCGGCGCCGATGCGGGCTCCCTCCTTCCGTTCTGGGTACTCCCCTGTGTCGTGGGCGCGACGGGGGAGTACCCGGAAGGGGTCGTGGAGGCGGCGGCGGGTCACAGGCCCGCCGGGCGGTCGCCGGTGATGCCCTCGGCCCGCAGGCGGGCGAGCTCGTCGTCGCCGAGGCCAAGCCGGGTGCGCAACACCTCGTCGGTGTGCTGGCCGAGGGTGGGCGGCGGCGTGCGCAACCAGCCGCGGGACGGCCCGGCGACGTGGTCCGCCTCGTGCCGGCGGTAGCGGAAGGGCAGGGAGGGGAGGCCGTGACGGCCGGTGACGGGGTGGTCGAGCACCTCGAAGAAGGCGCGGGCCTGGTGCTGCTCGGTGGTGTCGATGGCCGCAGGGTGCACGAGCACGGCGGCAGGGACGCCGGCGGAGAGGAGGGCGGTCACCGCGTCCTCGACCGGCCGCTCGGCGCACCAGAAGGCCAGCGCCTCGTTGCCGGGTTCGCCCTGGACGTCGGTGGCGGCGAGCAGGTCGGCGAGCGCCTCACGGTGCGCGTCGGTCGCCGCCGCGACCGCCAACCACTGCCCTTCGGCGCAGGGGTAGACGCCCTGGGGGTCGGCCATCGGGCTCTGGTTGCCGTGGCGGCCGAGCAGGCGGCCGTAGGCGCTCTGCTCCACCACGGGCTCTGCGGCGATGTTGAGGGCGGCTTCGGCGAGCGTGGCCTCGACCAGCATCCCCGTGCCCGTACGGTCGCGCTCGTCCAGGGCGGCGAGCAGGGCGAAGACCGCGTGCTGGCCTGCGAGAGGATCCACGGCGCCACGGGGGAGCACCGGGGGGCCGTCGGGGTAGCCCGTGACCGCGGCCATGCCCGTCAGCTGCTCCATGGTCTGGGCGAAGCCGGTGCGGTCCCGCCACGGGCCGTCGAGGCCGAACGCCGGCATGCGCAGCATCACCGCTCGGGGGGCGGCGGCGTGGACCGTCTCCCAGGCGAGGCCGAAGTTCTCCATCACCCGGGGCGAGAAGTTCTCGACCACCACGTCGGCGTCGGCGATGAGGCGCAGTACCAGCTCGAGGCCTTCGGGGCGGTTCAGATCGAGGGTGACCGACCGCTTGTTGGCGTTGGCGCCGTGGAAGACGAACCCCCATTCCCACCACTGGTCCACCGAGGCGGGCTTGGCGGAGGTGAAGCGCATGCCGTCGGGTCGCTGGATCGACTCGACCTTGACCACGTCGGCGCCCAGCGCCGCCAGCAACTGGGTGGCGGAGGGGCCGGCCCAGAACGCGGTGAAGTCGACGATCCGGACGCCATCGAGGGGCAAGGGGGCGTGAGGCGCAGCGACGGGCCCCGAGGTGGAGGCGACAGCATCCGGATTCCGGACGCGCTCGCCTCCACCTTCGGTTTCGGGTTGGGCTTCGGGAGCTCCCGCGGGAGGCCGGACGGGCCAGGTCACCGCGCCGGTGTGTTCGCCGAGGGCCGGCGCCGGTCGGAACGCCGGCGGCGCCAGGTCGCCGATCCGGTAGGGGATCCGGGGCTGGGTGAAGCCGTGCGGGCCCTCGACGAAGCTCCCCCGGCTCACGAACTGCTCGTGCCCGACGACGGTCGCGCCGTCGAGGACGGGTGCGACGGGGATGCGCAGCGCCGAGGCCCGCTCGATGATCTCGTCGGTCGTGTGCTGCGCGGTCCACGGCCGGACGTAGCCGAGGAACTCGTCCATGCGCCGGGCCCGCAGCGTGGCGTTGGCCAGTGCATCGTCGGCCAGCAGCTCGGCGTGGTCGATCAGGACGAGGAAGTCCTCGAACTGCTGGCGGGCGATCGTGCAGAAGCCCACGAAGCCGTCGGACGTCGGCTCGATGGACGGCAGCTCGATGGTGGGGGTGGGAGCGTCGGGCGGCGGCGACCCCGTGAACTCGAAGAACAGGGTGGTGAAGGTGTTCATGGTCACCGACATGGCTTCGAACATCGAGATGTCCACGTGCTCGCCGCGCCCGGTGTCACGGGCGAGGCGCCAGGCAGCGGCACCGGCGACGGCGGCGTAGGCGCCGGCCACCCACTCGCCGATGCGCCCGCCGGCGGCGACCGGCGGGCGGTCGGGGGTGCCCCGGCTGGCGATCGAGCCGCACCAGGCCTGGAGGGTGAATTCCGTCGCGGGGCGGTGCGCCCACGGGCCGTCGGCGCCGAAGGGCGAGATCGACACCACCACGAGGGCGGGGTTGGCCGCATGGAGGGCGTCGACGTCCACGACGCCTGGTGTGTCGTCCTCGATCAGGACGTCGGCGCCCCGCACCAGGGCGGAGACAGTCGGATCGTCCAAGGCCCCCACCACCGAGCGTTTCGACGTGTTGAGGTAGCGGAAGAGGGCGCCGTCCTCGTCGCCGAGGTCGGCCCCGGTGGCGGACCACCGCCGGAGGGGATCGCCCGTGGCGCCCTCGACCTTGACCACGTCGGCGCCGGCGTCGGCCAGCAGCTTGGTGGCGTAGGGCCCGGCGATGCCGGAGCTCAGGTCGAGGACGCGCAGGTCCGTGAACACGTCGTCCTGTCTACCGCCTGGCCCGGCCCCATGGGGCGGGCCGGCGAGCGTGGAGGACGGGAGTGACCGATCAGCCGGGGACGGCCATGGGCGGCACGCCGGGACCCTTGTCGCCGAAGAGGTCGCCGCTCGAGGCCACCAACTCGTCGATGCTCCAGCGGTCGCCCTTCGAGATGCTGGCCTCGATGGCGGGCGGGCGGAACAGGTGCACGTCGCCGCCGATGACGATGAAGACCTGACCGCTCACGTCGGCGGCGGCGTCGCTCGCCAGCCACGCCACGATGGACGAGACGTTCTCGGGGGCGAAGCGGTCGAAGGCGCTCTCGCCCTCGGGGGCCTTGAAGAACTCGATGTCCTCGGTCATGCGGGTGCGGGCCCGGGGGGCGATGGCGTTGGCGGTGACCCCGAAGCGGCCGTACTCGCGGGCGAACACCAGGGTGAGGCCGACGATGCCGGCCTTGGAGGCGGCGTAGTTGGCCTGGCCGGCGCTGCCGAACAGGCCCGCCTCGGACGAGGTGTTGATGATGCGCCGACCGACGGTGGCGCCGGCCTTGGCCTGGTTCCGCCAGTAGACGCCGGCGTGGCGGGAAACGGTGAAGTGGCCCTTCAGGTGGACGTCGACGACGGCATCCCAGTCGCTCTCGTCCATGTTGAAGCTCATCTTGTCGCGGAGGATGCCGGCGTTGTTGACCACGATGTGGAGGTCGCCGAAGCGCTCGACGGTGTCGGCCACGAGGGCCTCCGTGGCCTCCCAGTCGCTGACACTGGCGTGGTTGGCGAGGGCCTGGCCGCCGGCGGCCTCGATCTCGGCGACGACGGCCTCCGCCTCGTCCCCGAGGTCGTTGACCACGACCGTGGCGCCCTCGGCGGCCATCGTGAGGCTGTGGGCGCGGCCGAGGCCGCGGCCGGCGCCGGTGACGATGGCGACCTTCCCGTCGAGTGCTCCCATGGTGATCGATCCTCGCTGTGTGTCGTCCCCGGTGGCACGCTTGGCCGGCGCGGGGGTGGGCGGTCCGGCGGGTGAGCCTAGACGGGCCTGACGGCTCGTCAGAAACCCCGTCGGACGGCGCGTAGGGTCGGGCCATGGCTCCTGGCTCCCCCTACTTCCGTGACGGCGAGGTGGCACTGGTGACCGGTGCCGGTGGCGGCATCGGGGCCGCGACGGCTCACCTGTTCGCCGCCGAGGGGGCCCGCGTGGTGGTCGTCGACATCGACCGGGCGGGCGCGGAGTCGGTGGCCGCCGCCATCGTCGACGCCGGCGGCGAGGCGGTCGGCCTGGCCGTCGACGTCACCGACGAGGGCCAGGTCGAAGCGGCCGTGACCCTCGCCGTGGAGCGCTGGGGTCGGCTCGACTGCGCGCACAACAACGCCGGCACCAGCGGGACGCCGGCTGGGTTCACCGACGTGACCCTCGAGGACTGGGACGCGGTGGTCCGCCTCAACCTCACCGGCGTGTTCCTGTGCCTGAAGCACGAGCTGCGGGTCATGGGACCGGCGGGGCGAGGCGCGATCGTCAACACCTCGTCGGGCGCCGGCGTGATCGGCTTCCCGAGCCTGCCCCACTACGTCGCCTCGAAACACGGCGTGCTCGGCCTCACCAAGACGGCGGCGCAGGAGTACGCCCGCTCGGGCATCCGGGTCAACGCCGTCTGCCCGGGCACCACCGACACGCCGATGATGCAGGCCTTCATCGGTGGCGACCCCGGCATCGAGAAGATGATGAAGGCCACGGTGCCGACGGGCGAGCTGGGCCGCCCCGAGCAGGTGGCCGAGGCCGTGGTGTGGCTGTGCTCGGACCGGGCCTCGTTCGTCAACGGCGACACCATGCTCGTCGACGGCGGCACCGTCTGCCGCTGACGCGGCCCTGTGACCAACGTCTCCTTGACGTCGGGGCTACCGGCGGTAACCTCTCAGCTACCGCCGGTAGCCTACCGACGGTAGAGAACCGCACACGTGCCGCCAGGGGGCTCCCGCATGACCACCGTTTCCGCCCGCGATGCCGTCGACCTCGAGCAGGTCCTGTCCATCTCGAACACCGACGTGCACGAGGCCATCCACCATGTGCGCGACAACGCCGACGCCATCTTCACGTGGAACTACGACAAGGGTGAGCGCCCCGCGCTGAACAAGCTCTACGAGAAGGCCAAGCACGCGCAGTGGAACGGCGAGACCGACCTGCCGTGGGACACCGAGGTCGACCAGGAGGCGCAGGCCATGGCCGCGGTGAACACCTTCCGGGGCTTCACCGAGAGCTACGACCTCGCCGGCACGCCCTTCGAGAAGTGGGGCGACAAGGAGTGGGCGCAGCTCAACGTCGAGGGCAGCAACTGGTCGCTCAGCCAGTTCATGCACGGTGAGCAGGGCGCGCTCGTCTGCACGGCCAAGATCGTCGAGTCGGTCCCGTGGATCGACGCCAAGTACTACGCCTCCACCCAGGTGATGGACGAGGCCCGCCACGTCGAGGTCTTCGCCAAGTACCTCGACGAGAAGATGTCCGGGCACTACCCGATCAACGCCCACCTGAAGATGCTGCTCGACGACATCATCGAGGACAGCCGGTGGGACATGACCTATCTGGGCATGCAGATCATGGTGGAGGGCCTCGCGCTGGCCGCTTTCGGCTTCATGCACGCCATGGTCGAGGAGCCGCTCCTCAAGCAGCTCCTGCGCTACGTGATGAGCGACGAGGCCCGCCACGTCGCCTTCGGCGTCCTGTCCCTCCAGGAGTTCTACGCCGACCTCTCCGACAAGGAGATGCTCGAGCGCCAGGAGTTCGCCTACGAGGCGTCCATCCGCATGCGCGACCGCTTCCTCCAGCAGGAGGTGTGGGACCGCATGGGCGTGAACGTCAAGGAGGCCCTCCAGCTCGTCGTGCAGGACCCGGGCCGCGTGATCTTCCAGCAGATGCTCTTCTCGAAGATCGTCCCGAACTGCAAGAAGCTCGGCCTACTCGACCGCAACGACGCCTGGCTGCGCCGTCGCTACGAGGAGATGGGCGTGATCCAGTTCGAGGACTGGGTCGACACCGGCGACGAGTACGAAGCGTTCGCGCTCGAGAACGCCGCCCCGGCCCCGGCCTGACGCCGGTGCCCCCGACGACGCGGGCGCGTCCCGACCCCGAGGTCCGGAAGGCCGAGCTCGCCGACGCCGCCATCCGGGCCATCCGCTCGATCGGCGCCGACGCCTCGATGGCCGACATCGCCGCAGAGGCCGGCATCTCGAAGCCGGTGCTCTACCACCACTTCGGCGACAAGGCCGGCCTGGCCGCCGCCATCGGCGACCGCTTCCTCGCCGAGCTCGGGACCTCGCTCGAGGCCATCTTCGATGCCTCGGAGGATCCTCGGCACGCGGTGACCGAGGCCATCGACGTGTTCGTCGCCTTCGCCGAGCGCGAGCCCGCCCTACACCGGTTCCTGGTGGAGGGCTCCCAGGGCACCGGACGGGGATCGGGCGAGCTGCCGGTCCTGCCCGCGCTGGCCGCCCAGGTCGGTGCCTTCCTGGTCACCGGCTTCGGCGTCCAGGGCTCGGCGGCGCAGCTCGAGATGCGCTCGATCGCCCTCATGGGCACGGTGTTCGAGGGCGTGGGCTGGTGGCTCGACCGCCGCACCCTCACCCGTGACGAACTGGTCGCCACCCTGGCCGAACTCGTCACCAACGGCGTCGCCGGCGGCGCCTGAGCGGCTCTCGCTGGGCTGTCCGGCCGGCGCCGCGGACGACACGACGGCGAACAACCGGTCTACGGTCGTGCCGGGCGCCAACGAGGATGGCGAGGGAGCCGATGGCGAAGGACCGCAGGTATGGGGCGGCGCTGGTCGCGCTGGTCGTCCTGACCGCCGGGTCGGTGGGTGCCGCCACACCCGTGAGTGCCGGTGCGCCGGCGACCGGCACGGTGCGGGGCAGGGTGACGGCAGAGGCCACGGGGGCTCCGCTGCAGGGTGCGTGCGTCGTGTTCCTGTTCGACAGCACCCGCGGGTTCGCCCGCGTCGCGGCGGCGACCACCGGCGCCAATGGCTACTACCGAGCGTCGGTCCCGGCGGGCTCGGCCGTCGTCGTGTTCGAGCCCGGGGACAGATCGGGGTACGGCTGCTACCCCCGGCCCCCCCTCGAGGGCTACGCCGGAGAGGTCTCTGGCGGCGGCACCGACCCGTACGCAGCGACACTGGTCGCGGTGACCGGCGGGCAAACCGTCGAGGGCATCGACGCGGCCTTGTCGGTATCCAGTCACCTCACCGGCACCGTCACCGCGGAGGTCGACGGCGCCCCACTCGAGGGCATCTGTGTGGAAGCGACCCACGATCGCTGGGTCGACTGGCTCGGTACCGCCACCACGGATGCCGACGGGCACTACGACATCGCCACCCTCACCGCGGGGGACCAGACGGTCGCGTTCTGGGACTGCACCCCACCGATCGACCACGTCGGCGAGTTCTTCGACGACCAGGCGCGGCTCGACGACACGAATGTGGTCCCGGTCGGTGTGGCCTCGACGACGAGCGGCATCGACGCGACGCTGGCGATTGCGGGACACATCAGTGGACGGCTCACCGATGACGCCACCGGGGGCCCGGTGGTCGGCGGACGAGTCACCGCGACACGCCTGAGCGGACCGCCCGGACCGGACCACCCCACCTACCGGTTCACGGACACGACGAGCGACGGCACGTACGACGTGGGTGGGCTCCCGGAGGGGAGCTACGCCCTCGACTTCGAGTCCTTGCCGGGCAGCTACGTGTCAGAGGACCACGGCGCCGCCGTGGTGGTGGCGGCCGGCGGCATCGTGGACGGCATCGATGCCGGATTGACGCCGGCCTGCCGGTCGAGGGCGGCCACGGTCGACCTACGTCTGGGTGAGCACGCCACGAACGAGCGAGACGTGATCCGGGGGACCAGCGGAGCAGACGTCATCGTCGGGCTGCGCGGCGGTGACCTCGTGTGCGGAATGGGCGGACCCGACCAGATCCGCAGCGGGCGCGGGACCGACGAGGTGTACGGCGATGAGGGCGACGACGAGGTCAGGGGCGGCCGCGGCGACGACGTGCTGTACGGCGGTGACGGGCGGTGGGGCGATGGCGACGGCGATGACCTGATCGTCGGTGGTGCCGGCGCCGATCACCTCGTGGGGGGGGACGGAACGGACGACTGCCGGGGCGAGTCGGGCCTGGACACCTCCGCCTACTGCGACATGGTGAGCGGCGTCCCCTAGCCCGCCGCCGGTGGGGTCAGCCGTCCCAGTTGGAGACGTCCACGCCCATGCCGCGGAAGATGTCGATCACGACGTCGGGCATCATCACGCCCGGCTTCCAGTGGTAGTCCCACATGCGCTGGTCGGCGACGAACTTCACGAACTGCTTCGCCTGGTCGAGGTTGACCAGCACGCCGCGTCGGGCGACCTGGCGCTCGTAGCGGTCCGCGTGCTCGGCGTCGATGACGAAGTTCATGGAGTCGCACATGAACTCCATCGTGAAGTTGTTCCAGTCGTGGGGGCTCGACGAGATGTGCAGGAAGATGCCCTCGGGCGAGACGCTCTGGAGCTCGAAGTTCTTCGACACGAGGGTGATGGGCTCGAGGCAGCAGGCGCAGAAGCCCTCGAGGCGCACCTCCTTGTCCTTGAACGGCGGCATGTGGGAGAAGGCGATCGACTCGCTGGCGCAGCCCACGAAGCTGTGGAACTCGTCGTCGATGTAGGCCGACACCTGGCTGGGGAAGCTGGAGAACGGCGGCGCCTTGAGGAGGTTGCAGTTCTGGGTGTCCTCGTCGACGGTGATGACGATGCCGAGCTGGAGCTGCTTGTAGGCGGCCTTGATGCGCTTGCGGTCGAGGTCGAGGGCCTCGTGCACTTCGCGGAGCGTCGGGCCGCGGCCGTTGTCGCACCAGAACTCGAAGATGAAGGCGCGCACGGCGAGGGCGTCCTCGCTGAACTCGAAGCCGGTCACGTGGTGGGGCACAGGATCTCCAGGGGGTTGGGTCGGGGCGGGTGGATGGACCCGAGGGCTCAGGCCTGCTCGGGGGTGAAGACGGCGGGGAGGGCCCGGATGCCGCGCACGAAGGCGCCGGGCACGATCTCGGGGCTGGTGATGCCGGGTGCGGGCCCGATGTCGGGGAGGCGCCGCAGCAGCTCCTCGAAGAACACCCGTAGCTCGAGGCGGGCCAGCGAGGCCCCGAGACAGAAGTGGGTGCCGAAGCCGAAGGCGATGTGGTTGTTGGGTGAGCGGGTCACGTCGAAGCGCTGCGGGTCGTCGAACACCGCCTCGTCGCGGTTGCCCGACGAGTACATGAGCAGCACCTCGTCGCCCTCGCGGATGAGCTGGCCGTGCAGCTCGACGTCGCGCGTGGCGGTGCGTCGCATGTTCAGGATGGGCGTGACGTAGCGGATGAGCTCTTCGACCGCGGTGGGGATGCGGGAAGGGTCGTCGATGAGCAGCTGGCGCTGATCGGGGTGCTGGCTGAGCAGGAAGATGCCGGCCGCGATGACGTTGCGGGTGGTCTCGGCGCCGCCGTCGAGCAGGAGGAGCGCCTCCGACACGATGTCGTCGTCGGCAAGTGGGGCGCCCTCGACCTCGGCGGTGGTCCACACCGTCATGCAGTCGTTGCCGGGCTGCGACCGCTTGAGAGCGGCGAGCTGCGAGGCGGCGACGTGGAACTCGGCGGCGGCGGTGATGACCTCGTCGTTCAGGTACCGGGGGCCGCCGCCGGCGGGGATGGTGGTCTCGGACCAGTGCTTGAGGTTGGGCCACTCGGCGTCCTCGAAGCCGAGGAGCCAGCCGATCATCATGGCGGGCAGCGGTGCGGCGAGGTCGTGGACCACCTCGCACTCCCCGCGGTCGGCCACGGCGTCGATGAGCTCGGTGACCACCCGGCGCACGTCGTCCTCGTAGCCGCCCGCGGCCCGGGGGGTGAAGCGCCGCGAGACCAGCCGGCGCCGGGCCGTGTGGAGGGGGTCGTCGAGGCCGATCATCGAGGTGTCGGCGGGGATGTTCGGGCGGTAGCCCTGGCTGCTGGTGAAGGTGACCGGGTCCTTCTCGACCGCGACGATGTCTGCGTACCGCGACACGCCCCAGAGGCGGTTGGTGGCGTCCCAGTAGACGGGGGCGTTCTCGCGCAGCCAGGCGTAGGTGGGCTCGGGGTCGCCGGCGTAGAGGGCGCCGTCGAGCAGGTCGAGGTCGTGCTCGTCGGGGTGGGTGGCGCCGGCGGGCGAGGCGACGTCCGTCATGGTGGAGCTTCCCCCTGGGTGGTGGTGGTGCGGGACCGTCGGGAACGAGAACGTGTTCTCGTCCGGGGTTATGTTCGCACAATGACCGCGCCCATCGAGCCGTACCGCGTCGAGGTCCCCGAGACGGTGTTGGAGGACCTGCGCCGGCGCCTCGCCGAGACCCGCTGGCCCGACCAGCTCCCCGGGGTGGGGTGGGAGCCCGGCACCGAGCTCGAGGCGGTGCGCGCACTCTGCCGCCACTGGGCGCACGACTTCGACTGGCGGGCCGTGGAAGCCCGCCTGAACGCCTTCGACCAGTTCGTCACCGAGACTCCCGGCGGCGAGCGGCTGCACTTCCTGCACGTGCGCTCACCCGAGCCCGACGCCCTCCCCCTCGTGCTGACCCACGGCTGGCCCGGGTCGATCATCGAGTTCCTGGATGTCATCGGCCCGCTCGCCGACCCTGCCGCCCACGGCGGTGACGCGGCCGACGCCTTCCATGTGGTGGTGCCGTCCATCCCCGGCTACGCCTTCTCGGGACCCACCCACCACCCCGGCTTTCACGCCGGCACGATGGCGGAGGCGGTCAAGGACCTCATGGCCCGCCTCGGCTACGAGCGCTACGGCGCGCAGGGCGGCGACTGGGGCTCGGTGGTCACCCGAGGCCTGGGCCGCATCGACGCCGAGCACCTCGCCGGCATCCACGTGAACATGATGATCGTCGGCCCGCCCGCCGAGGGCGCGTTCGACGACCTCACCGAGGACGAGCTGGCTCGGCTGGGCGCCGCCGCAGAGATGGCCAAGACCGGCATCGGCTACCTCCAGATCCAGAGCACGAAGCCCCAGACCCTCGCCTACGGGCTGACGGACTCGCCCGCGGGCCTGGCGGCGTGGATCTTCGACAAGTTCCACGCCTGGACCGACCACCCCGACGACACCGACAGTGCCCTCACCGCCGACCAGATGCTGGCCAACATCACCACCTACTGGGTGACGGGCACGGCCAACTCGGCGGCCCGCCTCTACTGGGAGTCGACCCGGGCGGGCACCAGCGCCATGGACCTCGACGGCGCCTTCATCGACGTGCCGACGGGTTACGCCGCCTACCCGGGCGAGCTGGTCCGGCCCCCTCGGAAGTGGATCGAGGCGGTCTGCAATCTCGTCCACTACGTCGAGATGCCCCGTGGCGGCCACTTCGCCGCCTTCGAGCAGCCCGAGCTCTTCGTCGACGACGTGCGCACCTTCTTCAGGAAGGTCCGCTAGCGCCGATTGATCAGACATGGGCTCAGGGCTTGCCGACTGGGTTTCGAAGCATCCGGTCTGGTGGGGCATTTGCTCTGGCCTGCTCGTTGCCGCGTGGGGTGTCCTCGTGATGCAGCTGGTGTGGCAGATCCCGTTCGTC
This sequence comes from Acidimicrobiales bacterium, assembly GCA_016794585.1. NCBI lineage: Bacteria > Bacillati > Actinomycetota > Acidimicrobiia > Acidimicrobiales > Acidimicrobiales bacterium. Next base: position 87,522 of record JAEUJM010000005.1, on the reverse strand, counting down.
CTTGGGCTGACATTCGCTCTGGGCAACTGGTTCGTCTGGCGACCGAGCGGTCCCGCGCACCGTTGGCGGGCGGCGGTCCTGAGGGCTACCCCAAGATGGACTGACCCGCCAAGCGAGCATGGCGCCCTCGGCAAAGGCGGCTTTTCAAGGCGGCGCCGCCCCTGCGCGACGCCGGCCGGCCTGGCGCGCCACCCTGCGTGGTCAAACGGGCGGGAATCGAGCGATAAGCCAGTCGTTGGAGGAAATAGCCCCCCGAATCCGGGGGCTATTTCCTCCAACGCAGTGTGCACGGGCCCGTGTGGCCACGAAGCGTGAGATCCCACGGGTCAGCCCTCGTTCAGGGACGACGTGATCGGACGGTCAGCGTTCATCACGGAGTGGTACCGCTCGTTCTTCGCGCCTCTGCCTTGGCCGTCAGCCACGGTCCAGGTCCCGGCCCGCCCGCCTGTCTCTCGAGTGCTCGGCGCCGCGGTTCGCGGCTGAGTGGACTCAGCGCTCGAGGGGCTCGTAGGTCAGAGGTTTGCCGGGGCGGTGCCAGACGGGGTCGGCGACGTCGGCGGCCTCCTGCTGGAGCTGGCGCTTCAGCACCTTGTTGGTCTGCGTCGTGGGCAGGGCGTCGACGATGCGGACGAGGCGGGGTGCCGACTTGGTGCCGAGGTCGGCCTGCTCGGCCAGGAAGGCGGCGAAGCCCTCGGGGTCGAAGGTGGCGCCGGACCGCAGGACGAGGGCGGCCATGCACTGGTCGCCCACGACCGGGTCGGGCACGGCGTAGACCGCGGCCATGGCCACGTCGGGGTGGCGCTGGAGGATGCGCTCGATGGGGGCCACGGCGAGGTTCTCGCCGTCCACCCGCAGCCACTCGCTCGACCGGCCGGCGAAGTACAGGAAGCCGTCGGCGTCCTTGTAGGCGAGGTCGCCCGTCCAGTACGTGTTGTCGCCGCGGCGGCGCTCGGCCTCGGCCTCCTCGTTGCGCCAGTAGCCCTCGAACTGCGCTCCGCCGGACCGGCTGACGAGCTCGCCGATGGCCTCGTCGGCGTTCTGCAGGGCGCCCTCGGCGTCGAACTGGGCCACGGGGCACTCGTCGCCCGTCTCGGGGTCGAGCACGAGGTTGTCCGGGCCGGCAGGGCCGAGTGACCCCGGCGGCGTGTCGGGCGTGCGGCTCACGCTGGCGCCGCCTTCGCTCGAGCCGTAGCCGTCGATGACCACGCAGCCGAAGCGCCGGCCGAACTCGGCGATGTCGCCGTCGCTGGCCTCGTTGCCGAACACGATGCGCAGCGGGTTGTCGGCGTCGTCGGGCTGTTCGGGGGTGGCCAGGATGTACGCAAGGGGCTTGCCCACGTAGTTGGCGTAGGTGACGCCGTAGCGGCGCACGTCGCTGAGGAAGGCCGACGCAGAGAACTTCCGTCGCAGCACCGAGGTGGCGCCGCCGGCCACGGCCGGGCACCAACCGGCCATGAGCGCGTTGGAGTGGAACAGCGGCATGGAGAGGTAGCAAGCGCTGTCGGCGCCGAGGCCGAAGCCCATGGCCACGATGCCGGCGATGCGGGCGAGGCGGCCTTGGCTGCACTTCACCGCCTTGGGGGCGCCGCTCGTGCCGGACGTGAACAGGAGCAGGTAGAGGTCGTCGGGGCCCACCGTGCGACCCTCGTCGGCGAGCGCGGCGTCGACGGTGGCGAGGTCGGCGCCGGCGTGGGCGGCGAGGCGCTCGTGGTAGGCGGGGTCGTCGAAGCGCCACACCCGGTCGGGGCCGAGTTCGTCACCGAGGTCGAGCCCGTCGAGCAGGTCGGCGTAGGCCGGGTCGACGATGAGCACCTGGCAGTCGGTGTGGGTGATGTCCCGGGCCAGCTCGGCGCCCCGGCGGGTCGGGTTGATGCCGACGACCGTGGCGCCGGCGAGGGCCGCGGCGCTGAGCCAGTGGACGTACTCGGGGACGTTGTCAGCGAGGACGCCGATGTGCAGGGGACCCGGTCGCCGCTCGGCCAGGAGCAGCGCGGCGCGCTGGGCGGCGGCGGCGGTGGCCTCGGGCCACGTCCATGAGTCGTCATCGAAGCGCAGAGCCACGCCGGCGTCGCCGGCGTGGGCGCGCAGGAAGGCGTCGACGGTGTCGGTGGTCGTCACGGCGCCGACTGTACGACGGGCGCCGCCGTGCCGGGAGCGGTCAGCGGCCGGGTCCCGGTCGTGCGGAGCGGCGCGCTGGGTCGGTCGCCGACGGGAGTCAGGCGGTGGCGCCGGCCAGCTGCGCCTCGCGCTGGCGGGTGGTGCTGTGGACCGGGTCCTTGTCGAAGGCCGGGATGATCTGGCTGCCGAAGGTCTCGACCGCTTCGATGGCGATCTCGACGGGCATGGTGCTCGAGAGCATGCCGAAGGTGAGCTGGTCGGCCCCCGTGGCCTGGTAGCGCTCGACCGTCTTGGCGCACTCCTCGGGGGTGCCGATGCAGACGAGGTGGTTCTTGATGCTCTGGTCGACCTGCTCGTAGGTGGGGTCGGGCAATACGAACGGCCAGTCGGGGATGCCGGGGGGTTTCGGGAAGGTGTCGAGGTACCGGAACACGTTGGTGGTGTGGTAGCCGGTCGTCATGTCGGTGGCGATGTGGCGGGCCTTCTCGCCGTCCTCGAGGCACAGCATCTGTGTGGTGACCATCACGTTGTCGTTGACGTAGCCGCCGATGGGGTCGGCGTCCTGCACGGCGTTCTTGTAGCTCTCGATGAGCGGCTTGAGGGCCTCGGGCTCGCTGACCCCGAAGCAGAGGATGCCGAGGCCGAGGCGGCCGGCCTTCTCGAAGGTGCCCGGGTTGCCGGCGGCCACCCACATGGGCGGGTGGGGCTTGGTGTAGGTCTTGGGCAGCACGTTGCGCTCGGGCATCGAGAAGTAGGTGCCGTCGTAGCTGTACTTGCCGTCGGCCCACATCTTGGGCAGTTCGCCCAACACCTCGTCGAACATGAGCTTGGTCAGGTCGGGGTCATCGATGCCGAAGCCCTTCTGCTCGGTGCTCGACGAGCCGCGGCCCATGCCGAACTCGAAGCGCCCGTGGCTCAGGTGGTCGAGCATGGCCACCCGCTCGGCCACGCGGGCGGGGTGGTTCACCGGCGGGGTGATGTTCATGATGCCGCTGCCGAGGTGGATGTTCTCGGTGACGCCGGCGAGGTAGGCGAGGAAGGACTCGTTGGCCGAGAGGTGCGAGTACTCCTCGAGGAAGTGGTGCTCGGTGGCCCACGTGTACTTGAAGTTGCTGCGGTCGGCGGCCTGCGTCCACACGACCTCGTCCATCAGGCGGTTGTGCTCGATGTTCTCGGGATCGAGATCGGCGACCTGGTGGGGGACGTAGAGGCTGTTGAAGATGCCGAATTCCATCCGCGGATCGTAACCCGAGGATCGACGAAATTTGAAACGTGATCTAAAAACCGGGAGGCGCTAGGTTGCCGGGTCAGTTCGGGCCGGTTCTGGCCAGGCGGCGACGGGGACGGTGAAGGCGATGGGGAACAGGCGCGACCACTCGCGGCGTGGGATCACGCTCGCGGTAGCCCTCGCGGTGATGGCCGCCGGCCTGGTCCTGGCCACGCCGTCGACGCCGGCCGGCGCGGTCACCCTCGTGGCCCAGGGGAGCGTGCAGCAGGTCTTCGTCACCGGAGCCACTCCCGGCGCCACCGTCGAGCTCCTCGACGCCTCCAACGCCGTGGTGGCGTCCGGGCCCGCCGACGACGGCGGTGCGTTCATCTTCGGCAACGACCCCCGGGAGGAGACGCCGATCCCGCCGGGCGCCGGCTACCGGGTGCGCCAGGGCGGCGACGTGTCGGCCTCCGTCACGGTCCTCGATCCCGGGGACCACCCCGACCAGTCGTTCTACGACGCCCAGGACCTCGCGATCGCGCCCGCCGGGCTCTGGCAGGACCCCGAGATCGGTTACCAGTACCTCGAGACCCGCGATGGCACCACCCTCAGCGTCAACGTCCTGCCGCCGCTCGACCCGGCGATCTCGCCGCCCTACCCCGTCGTGGTCGACTACTCCGGGTACGACCCGTCGGATCCCGACATCTTCAGCAGCGATCCCGATCACCGGCCGATGTTCGTGGCCCGAGCGGCCGGCTACGCCGTGGTCGGCGTCAACCTGCGGGGAACGACGTGCTCGGGTGGTGCCTACAGCTACTGGGAGACGCTCCAAGGCCTCGACGGCTACGACGTGATCGAGACGGTGGCGGCGCAGCCGTGGGCGAGCCGGGTCGGCATGATCGGCCTCTCGTTCCCCGGCATCAGCCAGCTGTTCGTGGCCGCAACCCAGCCGCCCCACCTCGCCGCCATCACGCCGCAGTCGGTGATCGGTGACACCTACCGCTCCACGCTCTACCCGGGCGGCATCCTGAACGGAGGGTTCGCAGTGGACTGGGCGGCCGAGCGTGACGGCGACGCCCGCCCCGCGGCCCACGGATGGGTGCGTGACCGAATCGCCGCGGGCGACACCGAGTGCGCCGCCAACCAGGTGCTCCACACCCAGGCCGTGCCGATCCTGCCGCAGCTCGACCCGGAGGCGTACTACGAGGCCGCCGGCGACTCGCTCGCGCCCCGCACGTTCGTCGACCGCATCGAGGTGCCCACCTACCTGGGCGTGGCTTGGCAGGACGAGCAGACCGGCGGCGAGGCGGCCAACCTGCTCGACGACTTCACCAGCCTCGGGGGCCCCGGCGAGCCGCCGCTGCGGGCCCAGCTGATGAACGGCGCCCATGCCGAGCAGTACACGCCCGAGTCCTACCTGCGCATCCTCGAGTTCCTGGACTTCTACGTCGGCCGGCGGGTGCCCGGGCTCGAGGGGCCGTTGCGCCAGTACGCCAACTTCGGGTTCGCCGAGCTGATCGGCGCCCCGGGCGTCGACCTGCCCCCGGACCGGGTCTGGCCCGACGACTTCGAGGACGCGCTGGCGCAGTACGAGGCCGAGCCGCCCATCCGGGTCAGCTTCGAGCAGGGCGCCGCGGGGACGGGGGGCCGTGCCTGCCCGGATGGCGACCGCTCGCCCGCGCCCTGCCCGTCGGGCTACCCCTACAGCGCCTTCAGCCAGACCTTCGAGTCGTGGCCACCGCCGGCCACCTCCCCGTGGCGCCTCTTCCTCCAGCCCGACGGCGGCCTCGGCGAGGCGCCGCCGACCGTGCCCGACCCCTCCCCGCGTGGGGCCGACACCTACCGCTACGACGGCACCAGCGGATCCACGGGCATCGACGCGGCGCGCAACCTGATGTCGCCGAACCCCGGGTTCTCCTGGGCGGCGAACCCGGAAGGGACCTCGCTCAGCTTCCTCACGCCGCCCCTCGACGAGGACAAGGTGATGGTGGGCACGGCGAGCGTCGACCTCTGGCTGCGCTCGACCGCGCCCGACGTCGACCTCGAGGTGGACCTGACCGAGGTGCGGCCCGACGGCAAAGAGACGTACATCCAGAGCGGCTGGCTGCGGGCCAGCCACCGCGCGCTCGGAGTGTCGTCGACCGAGCTGCTGCCGTTCCACACCCACCTCGCCGCCGACGCCGCGGACCTCCCGCCCGGAGAGTTCGTGCCCGCGCGGGTGGCCATCTTCCCGTTCGGCCACATCGCCCATGAGGGCTCGCAGCTCCGCCTCACCATCAAATCTCCCGGCGGCAACCGGGTGCGCTGGCGCTTCACCAACCTCCAGTACCCCACGGACCAGTTCGTCGACGTCGCCCACTCCGTGGGTCGGCCCTCGTCGGTGGTGCTTCCCGTCCTGTCCGGCATCGAGGTCCCCAGCGGGCGGCCGGCCTGCGAGGCCCTGCGGTCGCAGCCGTGCCGGGCCTTCGTCGCGTCGCGGGCGCCGACCGGGGTGACCGCGACCGTCTCGGTGGCCGACCGGGCCATCGACGTGTCGTGGACCGCCCCGGCGTCCCCCGACGCCGTCACGGGCTACGAGGTGTCCGTGGCGCCGACGGGGGAGACCTTCCCGGTCGGAGCGGGCTCGACGTCGTTCACGTACCCGTCGCCCGACCCCGGGCTGCGCTACTCGTTCTCGGTGCGGGCCACCTTCGCAGGGGGTCCCGGCCCGGCGTCGACCTCGTCGCTGGAGTCGCCCGGCCCCGCCGGCTTCTCCGACGTTCCGGCGACGGCCTGGTACGCGCCGGGCGTCGACTGGACCACCGCCTACGGCGCGCTGTCGGGCTCCGCCGGCGGCCTGTTCAAGCCCGCCAAGGCGGCGACCCGCGCCCAGGCGGCCCTCGCGCTCTGGACCGTGGCCGGCCGGCCGGCCGCGTCGGGTGACGGTGCGGTCGATACCGACGTGCCCGAGACCGCCCGGTACGCGCCGGCGGTCGACTGGCTGGACGACGCCGGCATCGACCCGGGCTTCGCCGACGGCACGTTCCGCCCGCGTGACCCGATCAACCGCGCCCGCCTGGCGGTCTGGTTCCACCGGGCGTCCGGCCTCGTGGCCGGTTCGCCGGCGTCCACCTATCCGGACGTCCCCGACGCCGCCTGGTACTCGGGCGCCGCCGACTGGTGGCAGGCGCAGGGCCTCGGCGCCCCGGTGTCCGGCTCGTCGTTCAAGCCCAAGGCGACGGTCAAGCGCAACCAGCTCGCCGGCTGGCTGTGGAACCTCGCCCGCACCCCGGCGGCGTGGGGCGCCGGCTACCCCTACTGAGGGCCGGCGGCGGCCGGTTCCGGGAACGGTGAGGCCGGGGTCGGCGGCCTGCGCGTTCTCGGCTCCGACGGGACAGGGCTGCCGCAGCGTCGTCGCCGGCCGGCGGTGTGGTGGGATGGGGACGTGAACGTGGGGGACGACCTCGCCGCCGAGGTGCGGGCCGCGGCCGAGGCCGCCGGTCTGCGGCGGAGGGCCAGCGGCGATGCCGCGCCCGTGCTGGGCGCCGGTAATGACGACCTCGGCCCGGGCCGCGCCTACCTCGCCACCATGGGCCCCTGGGCGGTGCCGGCGTGGCCGGTCGAGCACGGCGGCGCCGGCCTGGGCCCCGACGAGGTCGGGGCGGTGCAGCGGGCCGTCGGCGCCTACGCCGTGCCCGACTTGTACCCGTTCGCGGTCGGCCTCGCCCTCGTCGGGCCCACGCTCCTCGTCCACGGCACGCCGGAGCAGCAGACCCGCTGGCTGAGGCCCATCGCCAGCGGGGAGGAGATCTGGTGCCAGCTGTTCTCCGAGCCCGACGCCGGCTCCGACCTCGCCGGCCTCACCACCCGGGCCGAGCGCGACGGCGAGGTCTGGCGGCTGACCGGCGCCAAGGTCTGGGCCAGCCGGGCCCACTACGCCCGGTGGGGGCTCTGCCTGGCCCGCACCGACTGGTCGGTGCCGAAGCACTCGGGCATCACCGTGTTCGCCGTCGACCTGACCGCCGACGGCGTCGAGGTGGCGCCGCTGAAGCAGATGAACGGCGACGCCCACTTCAACCAGGTGTTCCTCGACGAGGTGCTGGTCCCCGACGGCGACCGTCTCGGCGACCCTGGCGCGGGGTGGGGAATCGCCCGGTCGGTGCTCGCCCTCGAACGGGGCGGGGGCGCTGGCGCGCCGGCGGCGGGCCTGGGTCTCGGGGACACGTCGGCGCTGCTCGACCTCGTCCGCTCGTCGGACGGGTTGGCCGCCGCCGCGGCGCGCGACCGGGCCATGGCCATCCACAGCGACGTCCAGGCCCGGCGGTGGGCGGGCCGGCGCATGCCGGGCTCGAAGCTGCGCATGGCCGACACCCTGAAGGCCACGACGTCGCTCGCCCTCGAGCTCGAGGGCCCGGCTGGGATGCTGGCCGACGGCGAGTGGGCGACGACCTTCCTCACCGCCCCGTCGCTGTCCATCCGAGGCGGGACCGACGAGATCCAGCGCAACCAGATCGGCGAGCAGGCCCTCGGCCTGCCCCGCGAGCCAGCGGTCGACCGCGACGTCCCCTTCGGCGACCTGCCCCGCTCCGGCCGCCCCTGACGGCGGGGTCCGGGACGGGCGCACCGCGGGAGTCGAGCGGCCCGGCCGTGCTCCGGAATCCGGGAGGGAGGACGTGACAGCCTCCGGGTCCGAAGGTGCTGGCCTCCGAGCTTGGGCGGCGGGTCGCCCCGGTCCCGCATCTAGCGTGAGCGGTGATGAGCGACGCCGCCACCGACCTGGAGATCGTCCCCTTCGACCCCGACCGGGACGACACGGAGCTGTTCGCGTTGTTCGCCCGCATCGTCGAGGCGGGGGAGGGCTACCCCCACGACGCACCGCTGTCCCGGGCCGACTACGACGGGCTGTGGCGCTCGCCGGTGGCGACGGTGACCGTGGCCCGTCGGGACGGCCACCTCGTCGGGGCCTACTACCTGAAGCCCAACTACGCCGGGAAGGCGAGCCACATCGCCAACGCCGGCTACGTCGTGGACGCCGCCGCCCGGGGCCTGGGGCTCGGCCGGCGCCTGGTGGCCCACTCGATCGAGGCCGCGCCCGGCCTCGGGTTCGACGCCATCGTGTTCAACCTGGTGTACGAGTCCAACCCCGCCCGTCCCATGTACGAGGAGATGGGATGGCAGCAGGTCGGCCGCATCCCCGATGCCGTCGACGGCGAGGCGGGCATCGTCTACTGGCGGGCCGTGTGAGCCGCCCGTGAGGGGGGCGGGCATGCACAGCAGGGGCGCGAGCGGACGACTCAGTGGTCGCCCTGATCCCCGGCGCCCGGCCGGCGCGAGTGCGGGCCGACGGCCACGCGGTCGGGGAGTGACACCGACATCCGCCGTCGGCCGGTCGGCCCGAGCCCGTTGAGCGAGCCGATCGCCCACGGACCCGGCGGCGCCGAGTTCGACCGGTTCCTCGGCGTCGACTGGTCCGGCGCCAAGGTCGGGGGCAACGTCTTCCTGGCCGAGGTGGTGCGGTCGGCCGACGGGCGTCGGTCCGTGGAACGGGTGGAGCGGTCGTCCCGGGCCAAGGTCGAGGCCGAGCTCCGGGTGCGGCCCGACCGCCGGACCATCGCCGGCCTCGACTTCTCCTTCTCGTTCCCGGCGGACTTCGTGCTCGACGGCCGCACCGACTGGACGTGGCCCGAGCTGCGCCGCTGGACCGCCGGCCTCGTGGCGTCGGCGGGCGGGGACGTTCGGGCCGCCCTGCACGCCGCGCCCGAGCGGGATCAGTTCCGGCTCGTGCCGGGCGACCGGGCGCCGCTGCGGCGCCGGCGCACCGAGGAGGCCTGCGTGCCCCTGCCGGCGTCGGTGTTCGACCTCGTCGTCTACCAGCGGCAGGTCACCCTCGGGACCATCCACGGCATGGCCGTGCTCGACCACCTCGCCGACGTCAGCCACCTGGCGGTGTGGCCCTACGACGGCGACCGGGTCGCCACCGCGGCGACGGTCGTGGCCGAGGCCTACCCGTCGATGTGGCTCGACCCCGACCTGCGCAAGGGCAGCGACGCCGACAGACGCGAGCAGGTGTCCCGCTGGCGGGCCCGGCCCGACGTGACCGGCCTCGACGCCGACACGATCGCCCTCCTGCACCGCTCCGGCGACGCCGCCGACGCCCTCGCCGTCGCGCTGGCCCTCCCCGACGTTCCGCTGAACGCCCCCGACGACGAGCTGGTCGCCCGCGAAGGCTGGATCCTCGGCGTCCCCCCCGGCGTTCCGCTGAACGCCCGGGCTCACCGAACTGGCAGGTCCCGCACGGCGAGGATGTCCTCACGCTCGAGGTAGGGGTAATCCTCCAGCACCTGCTCGGTCGTACGGCCGCGCGCGAGCTGTCCGAGCACCATGCCCACGGTGACCCGCAGGTCCCGAATGCACGGAACGCCGCCCATGCGGTCCGGATCGGTGGTGATGCGCTCGAACGCCACACGTCGATGCTAAGGAGTGCCGCCGGTCCAAGCCACCACGTTCTGCGCCTGGCGAGTACCCGCCGCGAGGAACGCCGGCCGCGGCGGTGACGCTACGGTCCGGCGGATGAGCGACGGCGTGGATCGACCGAAGGACCCCGACTGCGACTTGTGCCAGGCCGCCAAGATCACGCCCTGGCACCACGACGACGACGTGTGCTGGATCGCCGAGTGCGAGCTGTGCGCCACCCCGATGGTCGTGTGGCGCAGTCACGGCATCGACCCGCCCATGGACGAGAAGACGTACATGCACGAGCAGCTCGGCCTGGTGGCGCTCGCCGAGATCGGCGAGTTCTACATCGACGACAACATGCGCAACATCCCCGACCACTACCACGCGCATGCGAGGCCCAAGGGCGGCTTCTTCGGGCACCACATCACCCGCCCGCCCGAGTCGGCCACGTACAAGCCTCGCTCGGAGTGGTGAGGCGCTACGTGGGCGACGAGGACCGGACCCCCTGACCCGAGCCAGCGGTCAGGGAGCCCGGTTCGGCGGGTCGACCACGCGCTTCAGGTGTTGTCTGCGGTCACCTCGCGGCCGTTGAGGTCCTGCGCCTCCCGAGCCGTGCCGGGGTGGGCGAAGGCCTCGATCTGCTCGGCGCTGATCGTCACCGGCGTGGTCAGCACGTTCCAGCTGATGCCCTCCGAGCATGGGGGCGTGGTCAACGAGCCCTCGTAGGTGACGGTGGCCAGGTCGTCGGGGAGCAGTGTGGTGATGTCGAGGTCGGCGTCCAGCGGCTCGCGGGTGCCCTCCTCGTCCGGCTGCGCCGCCCAGATCGGGTCGTAGGTGGGATTGGCGTCGCCCGTCTCGATGAGCACGCCCAGCACCGCGTTCTCGGTGGCGCCATCGACGGTGCGCTGGTGCACGAAGTGCAGCTCCATGTCGTAGGCGTCGTCGCCGTTGACGTGCTCGGACGGCTCGTGCCAGTGGAAGCGCACCAGCTCCCACTCCTCACCCTGGAGCGTCGTCGTGCTCTCGCCCGGGGCGACGTACACCTCGGTGGTGTGGCCCTTGTTCTCGATCTCCAGGCCGTCGGACGACCAGTCGACGACCGGGTCGGCGACGTCACCGTCCACCGCCTCGGCCAGGTCGATGGGGGACTGGCTCGACCCACCGCACGCGGGCTCGAACTCCACCCAGTCGGCGCCGCCCTCGGCGTAGCTCAGCTCTTCCTCGCCTGACTCGGTGCCGCCCTCCGACGCCTCGGTCGTGGCCGCGCCGGTGTCGCTCTCGTCGCCGCCGCTGTCGCTGCTGCAGGCGGCGCCGAGCACGGCCAGTGCCCCCACCACTCCGAAGAGGAGAAACAGCCGTCGGATGGTCGTCATGGGGCCTCCTGTCGATGTGAGGCGGCAGGCGCGACCGAGCGCCCCTGGCACTCAGAGAGGAGAGCCTCCGGGACGCCCCGTCCGCCTCGACTCGTCACACCGCCGCCACGTCGGCAGTGCCGACCGCTGAGACCGTAGTCGCGTCGCCGCCGGCGGGCGGTCAGCGCCAGTCGGGGTGGAGGCCCTGGGTGCGGGCGAAGCGCTGGGCGGTGAAGGTCTCGCCGTTGTGCTCGGCGGCCTCGTCGGCGGTCGCCAGCCACGCCACCACGGAGGCGGGGACCGAGGGCGGCGCCACCGGGTACTTGTTCTCGAGGCCCAGCGCCTTCTGGTTGAGCTCCATTTTCTCGGTGAGCACCATGCCGGGCTCGACGTTGAAGCAGAGGATTCCGTCGTTGCCGTGCTCGACGGCGAGGATGCCGGCGGTGCGGTGGAAGGCGGCCTTGGACGCCGAGTAGGCGAGGCCCCAGCCGCCCTCGCCGGCCGGGGCCGCCGGGTCCTGCATGCCCGCCGCCGAGGTCATGTTGACGATGCGGCCGCCTCCCCGCTCGATCATCCCGGGCAGCACCGCCCGGATGAGCACGAGCTGCGACAGGTAGTTGGCCCGGACCTTCTGCTCGAAGTGCTCGGGGGAGGTGTCGAGGAAGCGGGTCATGCTGCCCGGCCCGGTGTGCACGGCGTTGTTGACCAGCACGTCGATCGGGCCCCACTCGGCCTCGACGGTGGCGACCGCGGCCGTCAGCGTGTCCGGGTCGAGCAGGTCGATGACAACCGGGAGCGCCCGCCCGCCGGCGGCCTCGACCGCCGCCGCCGTCGTGTCCAACCCGCCGGGGAGGTCGAGCCCGTCGGGCTTGGAGTCGTCGCGGCCGCTGCCCTCGGTCAAGGTGCGGGCGGCCACGGCCACGTCGCACCCGGCTTCGGCGAGGGCGATGGCCGACGCCTTGCCGATCCCTCGGCTGGCCCCCGTGACGAGGGCGATGGGGCGTTCACTCATGGGGCGTCCTGGAGGTCGAGGATCATGATCTTCTGCCAGATCTTGTTCGAGAGCGTGCTGGTCAGGTTCTCGATCTCCCGCACGGCGTCGAGCACGGTGCCGTCGGTCGACTCCTGCGCGTAGAGCGCCGCCAGCTTGCCGGTGATGGAGAGCATCTCGCTGCAGTAGTCGAGGTACCGGGTCAGCTCCCGGCGGCCGAGGTCCCGGGCGGGGGAGCGGGCCGTCCGCTGCTCCGGGTGCATCGTGGCGTCCGGGTCCTTCGTCAGCTGGTGCATGTCGATGACGTGGGCCACGCTGCGCAGCTCGTGGAGAGCCTTCAGGGCCCGGCGCCGCTGGCGGCGTCGGTCCAGCGACACGAGGAAGGCGACCGCGATCCCGACGAAGACCACGTCCTGGATGCCGTTCTGCGCGACGGCCAGCCACTCGTCGACGCCGGTGATCTCCGAGTCGAGCGACACCTGGGTCGCGGACAGGGCCAGCACCGCGAGCCCGATGGCGACGGCGGCGCCGGAAGCGACCCGCAGCCGCCAGTCGGGGCGTTGGACCCGGGCGATGGTCGCCTCGGTGGAGCGGGCGAGCGCGGTGAGCGACCCGGCCAGGTGATGGATGCCGCGCTCGGGGAAGCGGGCGCCGACGCGGGCCTCGAGGCGCTCGGTGGTGGCCACGATGCGGGTCACGTCGAGCGAGCGGGCGTCTCCCGCCGGATGGTCGGGTGGCGTGGCCGACCCTCCGTCAGCGGGGCGCTCGGGGGAGGCCGAGGCCCTGCATGGCGATGATGTCGCGCTGGATCTCGGTGGCGCCGCCGCCGAAGGTGCGGATCAGCGCCGACTGGCAGCGCTTCTCGAGGCGGCCGTGCAGCGCCGCCTCGGGGGACTCTCGGGCGAGGTAGGCGACGGAGCCGAGGATCTCCATGAGCCAGCGGTTGACCCGGATGTCGGACTCGGTGCCGAAGACCTTCATGGCCGACGCGTCGGCGCCCTTGAGATCGCCGGACTGGAGCGACCAGGCCACCTTCAGGTTCATCAGGCGCAGGGCCTCGGTCTCGGCGGTGGCGCGGGCGAGGTTGAGGCGCACCCAGTCCTGGTCGATGACCCGACGGCCGTCGGCCAGCTTGGTGTCCTGGGCCCAGCGGCGGACCTCGGCGATGATGCGCTCGACCGCGCCGGCGTTGCACAAGGCCACCCGCTCGTGGTTGAGCTGGGTGGTGATCAGGCGCCAGCCGGCGTTCTCCTCGCCGACGAGGTTGGCCACCGGGATGCGGACGTCCTGGTAGTAGGTGGCGTTGGTGCGGCCCTCGCCCATCACGTGGATGGGCGTGTGGCTGAAGCCCGGCGCGTCCGTGGGCATCAGGAGGATGGAGATGCCCTTGTGCTTCGGCGCGTCGGGATCGGTGCGCACCGCCAGCCAGAGCCAGTCGGCGACGTCGACCTGGGTGGTGAACACCTTCTGGCCGTTGACCACGTACTCGTCGCCGTCGCGGACGGCGGCGGTGCGGAGGGAAGCCAGGTCCGTGCCGGCGCCGGGCTCGGTGTAGCCGATGGCGAAGTGCAGCTCGCCGGCGAGGATCGGGGGCAGGAAGCGGGCCTTCTGCTCGTCGTTGCCGAAGCGCATGATCGTCGGGCCGACGGTGTTGATGGCCAACATGGGCACGGGGGCGTTGGCCCGCTGCACCTCGTCGAAGAAGATGAGCTGCTCCATGGGCGTGCGGCCCTGGCCGCCGTACTCCTTCGGCCAGCCGACGCCCAGCCAGCCGTCGCGGCCGATCTGGCGGACGAGCTCCTTGTAGAGCGGGCCCTCCCAGCCGGTCTCGGCGAGGGCGTCTTCGACCTCGGGCGTCATGAGCGCGGTGAAGTACTCGCGGAGCTCTTGGCGAAGCGCGACCTGCTCGGGGGTGAAGGCGAAATCCACGTCAGCGCGGCCCGGCAGCGAGAAGGGAGGGCATCGATCCATCATGGCGCAGCGCGGGCCGACCGACGGCCTCCAGCCCGGGGAGTGGGACAATCGTCGGATGCCGGCCGAACCCGACGCTCCCGACATGCCACATGTGCTCGTCGACGTGGCCGACGGCGTGGCCGTCCTCACTCTCAACCGCCCCGACAAGCTGAACGCCTTCACCGGCCGCATGGGCGACGAGCTGGGCGAGGCCTACCAGGCGTGCGATCAGGACGACCGGGTCCGGGCCGTGGTCGTGACCGGCGCCGGTCGCGGCTTCTGCGCCGGCGCCGACCTCGGCGGGGCGGGGGAGACGTTCGCCGCGCCAGGAACGAGGGGCGCGGCGTCGGCGGACCGGCCGACGCCGGTGGGCGGGGCGGCGTCCGGCGACGGGTCGTCGCTCGCGGGTGGGTCGTTGTCCGATGACGGGTCCTCGCGACCGGCGGCATCCCGGCCCTTCACCTCCTCGCCGGTGCAGCCCCGGGCGTGGGAAGTGCGCAAGCCGGTCATCGCCGCCATCAACGGACCGGCGCTGGGGATCGGGCTCAGCCTCACCATGCAGTGCGACCTGCGCTACGTCGCCGAGGACGCCACCCTCGGCTTCGTCCACGTCCGCATGGGGGTGCTGCCCGACGCCCATGCCCACTGGACGGTGCCACGCGCCGTCGGCTTCGCCGTCGCCCAGGACCTGCTGCTGACCGGCCGGCGCTTCAAGGGGAGCGAGGCCGCCGCCCTCGGTCTCGTCCACCGGGCCCTGCCCGCCGACGAGGTCCTGCCGGCGGCGCTGGCCACCGCCCGCGAGATCGCCACCGACACCGCCCCTCTCTCGGTGGCGGCGTCGAAGCGCCTCCTCTGGTCGACGCCGGCGCTCGACGCCGACGAGTGCGACCGCCTCGAGACTGCCTGGCACGAGGCCCTCATGGGTCGGGCCGACGCCCGCGAGGGCCCCATGGCCTTCCTCGAGCGGCGCGACCCGAACTGGTCCCTGAGCGTCACCGAGGACTGGCCCGCCGACCTCTGACCGGCTCGCGGACGCACGCGTCCCCGGACCGGCAGGCCGGCGAGGTGGAGGGGCGAGGGAGCATCCGCGCATCGCCTCGCTGTGCCACCCCCCCCTGCGCCGGAGGGGCGCCTGGCGCCCGGCGCCCGGACCTCGGCACGTGCGCGCCACGAGATGAGGACGATCGCCCCTGTCGCTCGCCCCAGAACGAGCGGACGCTGGGCCCATGGGTCTTGCCAACTCGGTCGTCGGCGGCGTGCTGCGCTCGCCAGCGCATCGACTGCTGTCCGGGTCGACCGCGCTGCTCACCTATGAGGGCCGGCGGACCGGTCGCCACATCGTCCTGCCCACCCGGTACGCCCGACACGGTGACGAGGTGGTGATCTTGGTCGGCCGCCCCGAGACCAAGCAGTGGTGGCGCAACTTCGAGCGGTCGCGTGATCTCGACGTGCTCCTCGCCGGCGAGAGGCATGCGATGGCAGGACAGGCGGTGCGTGGGGCAGACGAGCCTGACGCGGCGGCGCCGCTCCTCGCCGCTTACCTCGACCGCTTCCCGAAGGCGGCCAAGGTGCTCGGCGACGGCACGGACGACGACCGCCTCACCCGGGCGGTGCTCGTGCGCTGCCGCCCCCGCTGACCTCGCCCGCCGCTGTCGACGCCGCCCCGGTTCTCGGAAGGCTCGGGCCGCGGGTGGCGGCGTCAGCGTTCCGAGAAGGCGGGACCTTCGGCGGGGCTGCGTTCTCGGAAGCGTGAGGCCGCTGTCGGCGGTCTCACCGTTCCCGGATCGGCGGGCCCCAACCGCGGTTGGCGTGGTGCGCTCCGGGGATGCTCGCTGTGCGAGGCGGCGGCGCCGGCGATAGTCCACCCTCAGGGGTTCGCCTCGAGCGACCCCCTGCCCAACGGGGTAGCGGCTCGGCGGGTGGCGACGCAACGGCTTCGGGCCACGCGCAGGGACGAGCATGGCCGGAAACGGACTGCGGCGACAGGACCCGCCGAGTCGCGGGGTGGCCCCCTACGAGATGGCGCCGGCCTCGCGCAGGGTCGCCAGCTCCTCCGTCGAGTAGCCCGCCGCCGCCAGGACGGCGTCGGTGTCGTCGCCGGGGTGGTGGGGCGGGCCGGCCACGCCCTCGGGGGTCGCCGAGAAGCGGGGCGCCGGCGCGGGCTGAGGGACGCCGTCGACCTCGAGGAAGGCCGAGCGGGCCACCGCGTGGGGGTGTGCCGGCGCCTCCTCGGGGCTGAGCACCGGAGCGACGCACGCGTCGCGACCGGCGAAGACCGAGCACCACTCGTCGCGGGTCCGTGTCCGGAAGATCGCCGCGAAGCGCTCCTTCTTCGCCGGCCAGAGCGACGGATCCATCTGCTCGGCCGGATCCTCCGGGTTCTCGACGTCGGGGCCCGCGAGCCCCAGCCCTTCGAGCAGCGCCGCGTAGAACTGCGGCTCGATGGCGCCGACCGCCACCCAGCCGCCGTCGGCGCACTCGTACACCTCGTAGAAGTGCGACCCGGTGTCGAGGTGGTTCGTGCCCCGGGGCCCCCAGAAGCCGCTGTTGCGGGCGGAGAAGAACGGGGTGAGCAGGAGGGCGGCGCCGTCGACCATGGCGGCGTCGACCACCTGGCCGGTGCCGGTGCGCGACGCCGCCAGCACCGCGCTGACGATGCCGAAGGCCAGCAGCATCCCGCCGCCGGCGAAGTCACCGAGCACGTTGATGGGAGGCGTCGGCGGCTGGCCCGCCCGACCCAGCGGCTCGAGCGCGCCGGACAGCGCGATGTAGTCGATGTCGTGCCCGGCCTCCTGGGCCATCGGCCCGTCCTGGCCCCAGCCGGTGAGGCGCCCGTAGACGATGGCCGGGTTGCGGGCGAGGCAGTCGTCCGGGCCGATGCCCAGACGCTCGGCCACCCCGGGACGGAACACCTCGATGACCGCGTCGGCGCCCTCGCACAGCCGCAGGAACGCCTCGACGCCGCCGGCCTGCTTCAGGTCGAGCGCCACCGATCGCTTGCCCCGGTGCATGGCGTTGGTGGCCGGCCGGGACCGGTCGACCGACGCCGCCTCGGCCACCCGGTCGATCCGCACCACCTCGGCGCCGAGGTCGGCCAGCATCATCCCGGTGAACCACCCCGGGCCGAGGCCCACCAGCTCGATCACGCGGACCCCGTCGAGCGGTCCGCCTCCCCCCGAGGTCGGCGTCATGTGCACGAAAACTAGAACAGATTCTAGAGTTGCCCCGACCCGCACGATTCCCCGGCTCGCACCACCGCGTCCGGAAGCGAAAGAGGCACCTCATGGCCAACCCCGTCATCGTCGAAGCCGTCCGCACGCCGATCGGCAAGCGCAACGGCTGGCTGTCCGGCCTCCACGCCTCCGCGGTGCTGGCCCACGCCCAGGCCTCCGTGGTCGAGCGCGCGGGCATCGAGCCCGGCAGCGTCGAGCAGATCGTGGGTGGCTGTGTCACCCAGGCCGGCGAGCAGGCCTCCAACGTCACCCGCACCGCCTGGCTGAGCAAGGGCCTGCCTTACGAGGTGGCGGCCACCACCATCGACTGCCAGTGCGGCTCGGCCCAGCAGGCCAACAACTTCGTCAGCAACCTGATCGCCGCCGACGCCATCGACATCGGCATCGCCTGCGGTGTCGAGGCCATGAGCCGCGTCGGCCTCGGGGCCAACGCCTACAACGGCCCCGGCTCGTCCCGCCCCGACGAGTTCCCGTGGGACATGCCCGACCAGTTCGGCGCCGCCCAGCGCATCGCCGAGAACCGGGGCATCACCCGTGACGACATCGAGTGGCTGGGCTTCGAGAGCCAGCGCAAGGCCGCCCGGGCCGTCGAGGAGGGCCGCTTCGAGCGAGAGATCGCCCCGATCGAGGTGCCGGTCATGGGTGAGGACGGCCCCACCGGTGAGACCCAGGTGATCAGCAAGGACCAGGGCCCCCGTGAGACCACGCGTGAGGGCCTGGCCAAGCTCAAGCCCGTCGTCGAGGGCCACATCCACACCGCCGGCACCAGCTCGCAGATCTCCGACGGCGCTGCCGCCGTGCTGTGGATGTCCGAGGAGCGGGCCAAGGCCGAGGGCCTCAAGCCCCGTGCCCGCATCGTGGCTCAGGTGCTCGTCGGCTCGGATCCCTACTACCACCTCGACGGTCCCCGTGACGCCACCACCAAGGTGCTGGCCAAGGCCGGAATGACCATGGGCGACATCGACCTGTGCGAGGTCAACGAGGCCTTCGCCTCCGTCGTCATGTCGTGGGGCCAGCTCCACGAGCCGGACTGGGAGTACGTCAACACCAACGGCGGCGCCATCGCCCTCGGCCACCCCGTCGGCAGCACCGGCAGCCGCCTCATCACCACCGCCCTGCACGAGCTCGAGCGCACCGACAAGAACACGGCGCTCATCTCGATGTGCTGCGGCGGCGCGCTGGCCACCGGCACCATCATCGAGCGGATCTAGCCCGGGTCCGGGGGACGAGGGACAGGGGCCGGCCGTGGGTCGACTCGACGGCCGCGTCGCGGTCATCACCGGCGCGGCGTCGGGCATCGGCGCGGCCACCGCGCAGCGCTTCGCCGCCGAGGGCGCGTCCATCGCCGGCCTCGACCTCGCCGGGCCCAGCCCCGAGGTCGTCGCCGGCCTCGAGGCGTCCGCGCCAGAGGTGGCCTACTGGCCGCTCGACGTGCGCGACGAGGCCCAGATCGAGGCGCGGGTCGCCGACGTGGTCGAGCGCTTCGGGCGCATCGACATCCTCCTCAACGCCGCGGGCGTGGCCTCGGCCGGCTCGGTCGACCAGGTGCCCGCCGAGGAGTGGGACCGCGTCCTCGACATCAACCTCAAGGGCACCTACCTGGTGACCAAGCACGTCGTGCCCCACATGGTGGCGGCGGGCGCCGGCAGCATCGTCAACATCGCCAGCATCGAGGGAATCGTGGGCTTCTCGGGTCAGGCCGCCTACAACGCCTCCAAGGGGGCGGTGGTGCTGCTGACCCGCAACATGGCCACCGACTACGGACGCTCGGGGGTGCGGGTGAACTGTGTGTGCCCCGGGCTCATCGACACGCCGATGACCGAGGTGCTCCACGACCCGTCGCTGGCGACGATCCGGAACTGGTTCGTCGACCAGCACCTCATGGGTCGGGCGGGCCGGCCCGAGGAGGTCGCCGCCGCGATCCTCTTCCTCGCCTCCGACGACGCCTCGTTCGTCACGGGCCACTCGCTCGTGGTCGACGGCGGGTTCGTGGCCGGTCGCCGGTTCCCCTTGGACGAGCTCGGCTCCCTGCCCGACGTCGACTTCCCGCAGTAGCCAGGCGGCGACGACACCTCACCGCGGCGAACGACCGGCGATCTCTGGCGATCGCCCGGGTTGCTTCGTGACCTGAGAACCCGACTGGCTCCCGATCCGCCCTTGGGAGCAAGCGGACCGGGAGCCAGGGGTGCCGCCCAGCCGGCGCGCCGGGGGGAAGCGCGCGGGGGCGGAGGTGCGTCGCTAGCTGGCGGTCGCCCGCCGGCCACCGACCGAGACCGCGACCTGCACCGATCGGCGGGTGATGGCGCGGGGAGCGAAGCCGGCCTCGGCCCGCTCCTCCTCGTTCTCGCCGCCCCACAGGCCGGCCTCGTGGTTGATCCGGGCCTCCTCCCGACACGGTGCCTGGACGGGGCAGACGGCGCAGTACTTCCGGGCGAGGTCCTCCCGGCGGGCCCGGGCCTCGGGGCGCTCGCCGGCCGGGGCGAAGAACAGGTGCGTCTTGCCCTTGCACTTGGCGTGGACGTTCCACCAGCGCTCCTGCCACAGGAGCGCCCCGTCGGCGCCCGTGGTGCGCTCGGCGTCGACCACCGGGGCGGTCATGGCTCGACCTCGACTCGGACCGGTGCCGGCTCGACCGAGGGCTCGAAGGCACGGCTCAGCACGACGATGGCGGCGATGAGGCTGTAGGCGGCGCCGAGGGCGTTGCCGGAGGCCAACCCCAGCCAGGCGGCGAGTACCACCAGGCCGGCCACGATGGCCAGGTGCGGGAGTGAGGGGCGGTGGTGCACTGGGGGACCTCCAGGTCTGCGGTGGGGGCACCTCGGGGCGGAGGGCTCGGCCCTCCGCCCCTCGATGCCGGCGGTGCTACGGGTGTTGCGGTGCTGTCGGTGGTGCTGTCCTACGGGTGGTTCGGTGCGACAGGGAGCGCGGGATGCCCGGCGCTCAGCCGGCCGGGACCAGCACGGTGTCGATCACGTGGATCACGCCGTTCGAGGTGACGATGTCGGCCGTGGTCACGGTGGCGTCGTTGACCTTCACGGTGTCGCCGTCGACGGTGATGGTGAGGGTCTCGCCGTTGAGGGCCTCGACCTCCATGCCGTCCGACAGGTCGGCGGCCATCACGTCGCCGT
Organism: Acidimicrobiales bacterium; assembly: GCA_016794585.1. NCBI lineage: Bacteria > Bacillati > Actinomycetota > Acidimicrobiia > Acidimicrobiales > Acidimicrobiales bacterium. The sequence continues at coordinate 67,102 of JAEUJM010000005.1, read as the reverse complement.
CCACCACGTGGTAGGTGAGGACGTTGGCGAGGGCGTCGGGGTCGGCGAGCAGCTCGTCGAGGGTCCCCGCGGGCAGGGCCTCGAAGGCGGCGTCGGTCGGAGCGAACACGGTGTACGGGCCCTCATCCGAGAGGGTCTCGGCCAGGCCGGCGGCCTCGACGGCCGTCACGAGGGTGGTGAAGTCGCCGGCGGCGACGGCGGTCTCGACGATGTTCGCCTCGGCGGCGGCGTCGTCGGGCGCTGCGGTGGTCTCGGTGGGCGCCTCGGTGGTGGTGGCGCTCTCGTCGTCACCGTCGCTGCTGCAAGCGGCGACGAGGAGGGCGGCGGCGAAGGCCACTGCGCCGAGCTTGAGGATCTTGGGGGTGCGCATGGGAGGGGTTCCTTGGGGGGAGGGGCTGTTAGTGATAAATAACTTTTAGCACTAAGTCAGAAGAATCACAACCCGCAGACGAAGAGAACTTCGTCCGACCGGCGCGAGGGGTCGGCGCTCGGTCGCCTCGGTGGGAGGCTGGGTCGCCCTCGCCAGGGGCCCGGGAGTGGCGCGGCTTCGTCAGTCGCTGGCGAGGCGCTCGAAGAGCTCGATGGCCTCGGCGTGGCTCGAGGCCCACCCGTCGGCGCCGAGGGCCCGTGCGTGGGCCTCGTCGGCGAGGCCGCCGCCGCCGAGCACCACGGGCACGTCCGTGGCTTCGTGCACCGCGGCGGCGGTCGCCTCGACGGTGGTGTCGAGGCCGGGCGCGATCACGCTGATGCCCACGGCCTTCAGCCGCTCGGCACCCCGTACCGCGTCGAGCCACGCCTCCGTGGGGACGTTGGCGCCGAGGTCCACGACCGCGAAACCCCGCCCCCGCAGCGGGTCGGCCAGCAGGCTCACGGTCAGGCCGTGGCTGTCGCCCGGTGCGGCGCCGAGCACGATGGTGCCGCGCTTGCGGCCGCGGCGGGCGAACGACGGGCCCAGGCGGCCCACGAGGCGCTGGACGGTGACGGTGGCGGTGTGCTCGTCGGCGACGGACGCATCGCCGCGGGCCCACCGGTCGCCGACCTCGGCCATGGCGGGGACGAGCAGGTCGGTGTAGATCGTCTCCGGGGTCGCCCCGGCGGTCAACGCGTCCTCGATGAGCTGCCAGGTGCCGGGCTCGTCACCCTCGATCAGCCGGCCCGCGAGGCGGCTCGGCTCGGCGGTCCAGGTCCTCGGGCGGTGGTCGGCGGGCGCCGTCGGCGACGTGCGGTCGTCGGCGGTGGCCCCGGCCCGAGCGCGGCGGCCCACCTCGAGGTCGGCGAGGTCGGCGGGGTCCACCCGCCACTCTGCGCCCTCCTTGACCGCGGCCAGGCGGCCGGTGCGCACATAGCGGTAGGCGGTCATGTAGTGCACGCCGAGCACGTCAGCGGCGTCCTGCAGGCTGATGAGCTCGGTGACCATGCCCCGAAAGTTAGGGCTAAATGCATCCAAGTGGCGGACTCTGCTCGAACCAATTGCTTAACCTCGCACCCGTGGGGGACTCGAGTGCGGGCCGGATCGAACGGTCGCGGCGTGGCGCGGGCCGTCACTCCTGGCGCCGGGTGGCCCCGAGCGTGGCCCTCGTGACGGCACTCTCGCTGGCGGGGGCACTCTCGGCCTGTTCCACCGGGGACCCGGTGGGCGACGGCGCCGCCGCGGACACGGTGGCGCCGCGCAGCAGCACCGGCCCGGCGCCCTCGGCTCCGGGCGCGGCGACGGCGCCGCCGGTCACCCTCGCCGCCGGCGATCCCGAGGGTGCCCGTCTCCGGATCACCCAGGACCTGACCGACTGCTGCTACCCGGCCGGGCACCTGTCCTGGCTGCTCGTGCTGGATCCCGACGGAGCCGCCGTGGTGCAGCGCCAGCTCCGCCCGCCGGCCGATCCCTCCCCGGTGGTCGACGTGACCCTTCCCGAGGGGCCGTACCACGTCGTGTCCGCGCAGCAGGCCTGTGCCGCGACGTGCGCCTCGGTCGGTGACGCGGTCGACCGGTGCGATGCGGAGGTCGACCTGGCGCCGGGCTCCACCAACTACCTCACCATCGGGGTCGACCCGGGTGCGGGCTGCGCGATCGTCCTCGCGGCGACACCCCTCGGGGCGCCCGTCGCCGACGAGGTGGCGCTGCCGGCCGCCGAGGTCGACTGCGGCTTCGACGCGTCGTTGGCCGAGGCGGCCGCCACGGGGCGCAACGTGGTGCTCAGCGAGGCCCGCCGGTGCCTGGCCGCGGCGGCTCGGCGGGGCGTGTCGGCATGGCTCCAAGCCGATGAGCCGGGCGACGGTGCCCTGGTCCCGGCGACCGTGGTCTACCGCCTCGCGGCCGACGGGAGCGTCGACGTCTACCAGGTGGTGGATCCCACCGCCCCGGTCTGGGCCTGGATCCGCTCGTCCTGCGCGGGCACCGCTCCCGACGAGGTCCGGGGCTTCCTCGTCCAGGGGTGCGCGGCCGCCGAGGCGGTGCCCTGGGTGGCCACGACCTGAGCGCGACCCGGGCGCGCTGTCCCCTCAGGCGGGGACGAGCTCGTGTTCGGGGCGGTCGGGCCGGTCCGGGTCCCGCGGAAGTGGGGTGCGCCCCGCACCCGCCGGCGCCGGCGCGGTCTCGACGCCGTAAGGGCGGATGAGCAAGCTCACGGCCAAGGCCACGAGGAGCCAGATGTAGCGGTTCCAGATGGTGTCGACGAACAGGGTGACCACCACGTTGGCGGCGAAGGCGCTGCCGAGGGCCAGGAGCGCCACTTCGTGGGCGCGGAGTGGCCCCGCTCGTCCCGCGTAGCGCACCCCGCCCTCGATGACGCCGAAGCAGAGCAGGGCCCATCCCGCCAGGCCGATCAGGCCGAGGCCCACCCAGATCTCCAGGTGCCCGTCGTGGAGCTTGGAGGGCGCGTCGTCCCGGAGGCCGGACCCCGTCGCCAGGCTGTGCCACCCACGCGCCTCGAGCCCGCGGGTCGCGTTCTGGTAGCGCAGGATGGTCGACTCGGCCGTGCGCTCGCTGTCCGCCGATCCTTCCCGCAGCAGGAGTCGGTCGAGCGACGGCGCCCGCACGGTGGTGAAGAGGCTGAGCACGACCATCGCCGTCACGATGCCGGCACCGATGAGCACATGGCGGCCGAAGCCGCGGCGGATCAGGCGCCACACCGCCGGGACGCATCCGACGAGCAGGGCGAGCAGCGCGCTCCGCGAGCCCGAGAAGAGGACGCCGAGGAACAGGCCCGCAGCGGCCGCGCCGAGCACGAGTCGCGCCCGCCAGCCCGTGGCTTCGATGAGCAGGATGACGGCCAGCGCGCCGCCGACCGCCGACACGCCGCCGAAGAGGTTGGGGTTGGTGGCGATGGACTCCGCCGCCGCCGTGGTACCCCGGAAGTAGTCGAGGAGCGGGTACGGGACCACGGTGAGGCCGACGGCGCGGTCGCCGAACGTCGAGCGATCGAGGAACGGCGCTCCGGTGACATCGCCGAGCGCGCTCACGAGGCCCGAGATGGCGCCCACGACCACGAAGGCGACGAGGAGGCGGCGGGCTTCCCGGCCCGACGGGGCGACGCGGATGATGGCCACGGCCGCCAATGCGGCCACCGCCAGCAGGCGGACCAGGAGCTTGGCGCTCACCACGGCCTCGTCGGCGAAGACCAGTCCGACGAATCCGCCGAGGGCCATCAGGACGATGCCGTTGCGGACCAGGGCCGGCAGCGGGGACGATTTCGGTCGCTCGTGCCGGGACACCAGGGCCACGCCGGCCGCCACGACGAGGACGAGGTCGGCGACGGCCACGCCGGCGGTGAGGCGAACGTTCTGGAGGGGGAGCAGGGCGAAGGTGACGACGAGCAGCAGCAGTGCGACGGCGCGCAGGTCGCCGTGGCGCAGGTCACGGCCGGCGTCGACGAGCCACGCCTGCGACGTCCTCGACGCACGGCGAGGGAAGGCGCGGAGCTCCCGCTCGAGCGGACGCACCTCGCGCCGGGCCCGGAGGAACAGGTGGCGTGCCTCGCGCTGGGCCCGTCGACCCCATCGCTGCACCTCGCGCGTCCCGCGTGAGCCCGATCGCCGGACGTTGCGGAGGGTCCGCTGGGCGGCGTTCACGGTGCCACCCCCCGGGCGCTGCGCCGGCGGGCCACCACCAGCGCGGCGGTGAGCGCGAGCGCGACCAGGAGGCCCAGCAGGGCGATGCCGAAGGCCTTGCGCACGGGCCCGTTGGCCCCCTCGTAGACGTACGGGCCGACGGCCACGCCGTTGATGTCCTCGGGGGACCACCGCACCTTCAGGTGGTACGGCCCGGGTTCGGGGACGGTGAACGTGAACTCGGCGTGGCCACCGATCCCCGACGGGTCGGTGTAGGTGACGAAGCTCTGGAAGCGGCGCAGGGTGGTGCGTCGGCTGCCCGGCTCGTCGGGGAGGAGGATGATCTCGTTCGGGTCGATGTAGCTGTTGGGCGTGACGGGGCCCTCGACGTAGAGCAGGTACTCGCCGGCGCGGTCGAACTCGAGCTCGGCCTGCCCCGGGGCGCCGGCGCGCTCGAAGCGCTGGATGCGGTCCTCGACCTGGTTGGACTCCTGGCCCACGAGGGTCACTGCGACCGCGAGCGAAGCGAGCAGCACGAGGGCAGGCGCCGCGAACCAGACGCGCGATGGCCGACGTGCCGCCGGAGCCTCGGGACCCACGGGCGGGATCCTAACGAGCCGGCGTGGAAGCGTCGGGCCGCCCACCCGGCCGGCCGAGCGGCGGTGTCGAGGCCGTCCGCCGCCCGGCGAGTAGCGTGACCCGCCGTGGTGGGTGCCCGTCCAAGCCGCGCCCGGCGGTCGTTGGCGCCGGTGGCGCTGCTCTTGACCCTCGTCGCCGCGGCCTGTGCCGGGGCGAGCGACGAGGTGGCCCCCGAGGCGCTCCCGTTCGTGGGTGGGCCCATCATCGCGGCCGACCTGTCGCAGGCCCTCGGACCCCCCGCGCCGGCCGACGCCCTCGGCGGGGACGAGGTCCAGGACGCGCTCGCCACCACCTGCTTCGACGGCGACCTGCGCGCCTGCGACGACCTCTACCAGCGGGGCGCCCCGGCCTCGGCCTACGCCGCCTACGCGTTCTCCTGCGGCGGTCGCCTCAACCCACCGCCGGCGGAGGGTGTCGCACCCAACTGTCGTCTGCGGAGCGCCGACCACGTCCCCGCGGCGGGAGGGACGCTGCCGTCCGGCGACTCGCCCTCGCTCGATCGCATCGCCGAGCAGTGCGGTGCACTGGGTGGCACCGAGGCGTGCGACACGCTGTATCGCCTCGCGCCCCAGGGCACGGAGTACGCCAGCTACGGCATCACCTGCGGGTACCGGTCCGCGGACACCCGTCCCAACGCCTGCGCGGGCTACGACGGTGTCCCCGGGGGCCGCCCACCCACCGGGGTGAGCGGCGACGCCGAGCTCGACCTCCTCGCCCAGGAGTGCTTCGCGGCCCGCCTCAGCTCGTGCGACGAGCTCTACGCGTCCAGCGACCGCGGCACGAGCTACGAGACGTACGCCCAGACCTGTGGCGGGCGGTTGGTCGACCTCGTCGAGCGCGTCCAGCCCTTGTGCGACCTGCGTTTCAACGACCCGGTGAGCGCGGAGGCGGCGCCCTCGCCCGGGCGCCTCGGCGACTCCGAGCGCCTCGACGGCCTGGTGGAGGAGTGTGCGGCCGGGTCGATGAAGGGCTGCGACGAGCTCTTCTACCGCAGCGAGCTCAACACGGACTACGAGAACTGGGGCGCCACCTGTGGCGGACGCTTCGCCGCCCAGCGCCGCGACCTCCAGTTCAGCGCCGCCGGCGAATGCGACGCCAGAGTGGTCACCGAGACCCCCTGACGCCGGGCGCCGGGACCCGACCGGCCGGCACGGTCAGCCGATCTGGGTCGACTCGATCTCCCCGGCCGCCACCGACTGGGCCCAGCGGTAGTCGGCCTTGCCGCTCGGCGAGCGCTGCATGGTGGTGACCGCATGGAGCTGACGGGGCACCTTGTAGCCCGCGATCTTGGTGCGGCAGTGGTCCTGGATGTCGGCCAGGCCGGGCGCGGCGCCCTCGCGGAGCTGGACGACCGCAGCCACGCGCTGTCCCCAGCGGTCGTCGGCCACGCCGACGACGACGGCATCGAACACGTCGGGGTGGGACTTGACCGCCCCTTCGACCTCCTCGGGGAAGATCTTCTCGCCGCCCGAGTTGATGGACACCGAGCCCCGGCCGAGCAAGGTGATGGTGCCGTCGGCCTCGAGGTAGGCGAAGTCACCCGGCATCGCGTAGCGGGTGCCGTCGGGCCCGGTGACGAAGGTCTCCGCGGTCTTGACGGGGTCGTTGTAGTACCCGACCGGGATGTTGCCCGACCGCGCCACCTTGCCCATGACCCCGGTGCCCGGCTCGAGGGGGACGAGGTGCTCGTCGAGGACGAAGGCGCCCTTGATGGTGCTGACGGTCGGGCCGCCCGCCATCTTGGTGTTGCCCTTGGTGATCACGGCCATCCCGTTGTTGCCGCTCTCGGAGGACCCGATGGCGTCGGTGATGACGAGGTCGGGGAGCTGGTCGAAGAACTTGTCCTTCACCGCGCTCGAGAAGATGGCCGCGCTGCTGGTGAGCGCGAAGAGCGACGACGGGTCGTACCGGTCGCGGTGCGCCTCGAGCTCCTCGATCAGGGGCCGGCCCATGGCGTCGCCCGTGATCATCATGAGGTTGACCTTCTCCTCGGCCACGGTCCGCCACACCTCGGCGGGGTCGAACTTGGCGCACAGGATCACCTTGTTGCCGGTGAAGCTCTGGCCCATCACGCCCCACTGGGTGGCGCCGTGCATGAGCGGGGCGATGGGGAAGAAGGTGAGCTGGCCGCCGGCGGCGACGCCCTTCTCGACCATCTCCTCAGGGCGGGTCACCTTCTCGCTGGTGTAGGGGTCGATGCCGCCGCCGAGGGCCATGAAGACGTCCTCGTGGCGCCAGACCACGCCCTTCGGCATGCCCGTGGTGCCGCCGGTGTAGAGGATGTAGTGGTCGTCGGGCGAGCGGGGCCCGAAGTCGCGCTCGGGCGAGCCGCCCGCCAGGGCCTCCTCGAAGGGGATGGCCTCGAGGCCGTCGAGATCGGCGCCGCTGCCGTCCTCCAGGACGATCGAGTGCTGGAGCAGCGGGAGGTTGTCGATCACGTTGCGCACCCGGGGGGCGAACTCCCGGGCGAACACGAGGGCCTTCAGGTCGGCGTTGCCGAACAGATAGGCGAGCTCGTCCTCGACGTAGCGGTAGTTGATGTTGATCCAGACCGCCCGCAGTTTGAACACGGCCCACAGGGTCTCGACCCACTCGACCGAGTTGTAGGCGTAGATGCCCACGTGGTCACCGGGGGCCACCCCCTGCGCGGCCAGGTGGTGCGCGAGGCGGTTGGCGCGCGCCTCCATCTCGGCGTACGTGCGGCGCTCGCCGTCGGCCACCAGGTACTCGCGGTCACCGAAGGCGTCGGCAGCGTTCTCGAACAGGTCGGCCAGGTTGAACTCCATGAGCGGGCAGTATCCCTGAAAACTGGAATCTGTTCTAGATTCCCCGCGTCCGTAGTCACGTTGCGCCGCGAAGCGGCGCAGCGAGAGGAGCGAGCGTCGGGTCCCGAAGGGGCGACGACGAAGGAGTCGCAAAGCCAGCATGAAGTCCGGAACCGAGAACCTGACGGTCGAGCTCGACGGCTCGACCATGGTCGTCACCATGAACCGCCCGGAGGCCAAGAACGCCCTCAGCCTCCCGATGCTCGTGGGGATGGCCGACGCGTGGGTCGAGGCGGACGAGGACGACCGCGTGCGCTGCATCATCCTCACCGGCGCCGGCGGGGACTTCTGCACCGGCATGGACCTCAAGGCCTTCGCCGGCGGCGACCAGAGCGACGAGAAGTACCAGCAGCGCATGGCCGACGACCCCGACCTGCACTGGAAGGCGCTGCTGCGCCACTACCAGCCGAAGAAGCCGCTGATCGCCGCGGTCGAGGGCTACGCGGTGGCCGGCGGCACCGAGATCCTCCAGGCCACGGACATCCGGGTGGCGGGCGAGAGCGCCACCTTCGGCGTGTTCGAGGCCAAGCGGGGGCTGTTCCCCCTCGGCGGTTCGACCGTGCGCCTGCGCCGCCAGATCCCCTTCACCGTGGCCATGGACATGTTGCTGTCGGCCCGCTCGATGACCGCCGAGGAGGCGCTGCGCTACGGCCTCGTCGGCCACGTCGTGCCCGACGGCCAGGCCCTCGCGAAGGCCAAGGAGATCGCCGGCGTGATCGGGGAGTGCGGCCCCCTGGCGGTCGAGGCCATCAAGCGGTCGGTGCGCGAGACCGAGGGCATGTCCGAAGAGGACGGCCTCGCCCACGAGCTCGAGATCGGCTGGCCCATCTTCGGCACCGAGGACGCCAAGGAGGGGGCGAAGGCCTTCAAGGAGAAGCGCCCCGCCAACTTCCAGCGCAAGTAGGGGCTAGCTGAGCCCGCTCTTCGGGCGGATGAAGAGGCACTCGGCCTCGGCCAGCAGGCTGTCGCCGTCCTTGGCCGTGCCCCAGCAGAGGATCTTGCGGCCCTCGACGCTGCGCACCCCCGCCTCGTAGTCGATGCGCCGGTTCAAGGGCGTGGGGAGGATCATGCGCACCGTCAGGGTGCCGGTGAAGCCGGCGTAGCCACTGGCCATCTGCGCGCAGCCGAGGAGGTCGTCGAACGCGGCAGCCACGAAGCCACCGTGGAGGCTGTGGGTGGGGCCTTCGTAGGCGTCGGTCCAGATCGCGTGGCCGCGGGTGATCTCGTCGTCGGTCATGTCGATGAACAGCGGCGGGGCCAGGGGGTTGCTGCGCCCGCTGATGCCGCTGCGCTCGACCAGGACCCCGTCCTCGCCGCCCGCGGTGGACATCCCGCCCTTGCGGCGCAGGGAGGGGTGGGCATCCAGCTCGTCGGCCAATCCCATCGCCGTCGTGATCAGGCTGACGAGCTCGTCGTCCTGGCTGTCCTCGATGTCGAGCAGCGCCACGGCCTCGATGATGCGCTTGGCCTGGCGCACGAGCTCGTGCTTGCGCAGGCGGGGCCCCGCGTCAGGGGCGGGGCCACCGGCCCAGAGTTGGCGGGCGTCGGCCGGGAGCATGGGCTCGTCCGACCACTCGGGTTGCTCGGGCATGGGCCGAGGTTACGGGAGCGCCAGGTCGGTGCCGATCAGGCGGCGCCCGGCGGGCAGGTCGAGGAAGGTGGCGACGTCGGCGGCGATGGCCGCGCGACCCTCGTCCGAGCCGTACATCCGCTCGCGCTGGTCGTCGCGCGTGGCGAAGGCCAGCTCGGCCATCCCGTCGAAGGCGGGGGCCCCGGGCGTGAGCGCGTCGGTGATCACGTGCTGCACGTACCGGGCCAGGCCGGGGTGGTGGGCCCGGGCGAGAGGGGTGTGGACCGTGGTCCAGTGCTCGACGAACTGGTCGTGGGTGAGGTCCGGGTGGCGGCGCACGAAGACCAGTTGCACCACCTCCGGGTGCCCGGCGAGGTCGTCCCACTGCTCGTGGGCCTCGGCGGCGTAGACGTCGACGCCGCCGCCCACCCACTCGGGCTCGGCGTGCAGCCAGGCCACCGCGGCGACCCCACCCTCGCCGCCGGGGTCGGCCACCACCAGGCGGAGGCCCGCGGGGAGGTCGAGGGCGCCGGACTGCCAGGAGGCCAGGAGGAGCTCTGCCATCGGGCCATCATGGTCCCCGTCGGCCCGAAAGGCGCGGCCGGACGATCGAGACCTCCGCTCAGCGGGGGAGGGGGACACATGGGAACGCTCGACGGCAAGGTGGCCATCGTGACGGGGGCGGGTCAGGGCATCGGTCGGGGCATCGCCCGCCGGCTGGCCGGCGCCGGCGCCTCGGTGCTCGTGGCGGAGCTCAACCCGGAGTCGGCCGAGCGCGCCGCCACCGAGCTGCGCGACGACTTCGGGGTCGACGCGGAGTGGACCCGCACCGACGTCGCGGTGAAGGAGGACGTGCGCTCCATGGTCTCCACGGCGCAGGCACGGTGGGGTGGGGTGGACGTGCTCGTCAACAACGCCTGGGGCGGCGGCGGGTTCGGGCGCATCGAGTGGAAGGACGACGAGGAGATCGAGCGGGGCCTGAAGGTCGGCTTCTGGGGGGCCTACTGGGGCATGCAGGCCTGCTTCCCGATCCTGCGCGAACGCGGCGGCGGCTCCATCGTCAACCTGTGCTCGCTCAACGGGGTCAACGCCCACCTGTACACCGTCGAGTACAACACCGCGAAGGAGGCCGTCCGTGCCTTCAGCCGCAGCGCCGCCCGTGAGTGGGCCCGCCACGCCATCCGGGTCAACGTGATCTGCCCGGCGGCGGTCACGCCCGCCTACGAGATGTTCCAGCAGTTCGCCCCGGAGAACGCCGCGGAGCTGCTGGCCATGAACCCCATGGGGCGGATGGGCGACCCCGAGGCGGACATCGGCGGCGTGGCGGTCTTCCTCGCCGGCGACGACAGCCGCTACTTGACCGGCAACACGCTCTTCGTCGACGGTGGCAGCCACATCAACGGCGTGAGCTGGGACCCCGGTCTGCCCGAGGACCAGCCGGCGAGCTGATCGGGGGCGGGCGCGGGCGCCCGGATCTGCCCTCGCCGACGGCGCGCAAGTAGGGTCCTGACGACCCGTCAGATCTCCGGAGCGCCCTGCGCCTCCGTCCCCAGGAGCCCAGCGACCACCGTGGACCTGCAGTTCAGCCAGGAAGAGGAGACCTTCCGCGCCGAGGTCCGCGAGTACCTCGAGACGCAGCTCTCGGGCGACTTCGCCGGGGTGCGCGGCGTGGGCGGCCCCGGCTACGAGCACGAGATGTTCGAGGAGCGCCTCGCCTGGGAGCGCCGCCTCGGCGCCGACGGCTGGACCTGCCTCGCCTGGCCGAAGGAGCACGGGGGTCGGGGCCTCACCCTCATGCAGCAGGTGATCTGGCACGAGGAGTACGCCCGCGCCGGCGCGCCCGCCCGGGTGGGCCACATCGGCGAGACCCTTGTCGGCCCCACCATCATCGCCTTCGGCACCGCCGAGCAGCAGCAGCGCTTCCTGCCCAAGATCGCCTCGGGTGAAGAGCTGTGGTGCCAGGGCTACTCCGAGCCCAACGCCGGCTCGGACCTCGCCAACGTGGGCACCAAGGCCGAGCTCGACGGTGACGAGTGGGTCATCTCCGGCCAGAAGGTCTGGACGTCGCTGGCCCATTGGGCCGACTGGGTCTTCGTGCTCTGCCGCACCGATCGCGACGCCCCCAAGCACAAGGGCATCTCCTACCTGCTCTGCCCGATGCGCCAGGACGGCGTCGACATCCGCCCCATCGTGCAGGTCACCGGCTCGTCCGAGTTCAACGAGGTGTTCTTCGACGGCGCCCGCACCTCGACGGCGAACCTCGTCGGTGAGGTGAACGGCGGCTGGCGCGTGGCCATGGGCACGCTCGCGTTCGAGCGGGGCACCTCCACCTTCGGCCAGCAGCTCGGCTTCCAGGCCGAGCTCGAGCGGGTCATCGACGCCGCCCGGGCCAACGGCGCCCTCGAGCGGCCGGCCATCCGCCAGCGCATCGTCGACGCGTGGATCGGCCTCCGGCTGATGCGCTTCACCGCCATGCGCACCTTGTCGGCGATCGACGCCCACGGCGGCGAGCCGGGGCCCGAGGCCAGCATCAACAAGCTCTTCTGGGCCACCTGGCACCGCAACCTCGGCGAGCTGGCCATGGACGTGCTCGGTGCCGAAGCAACCCTCGCCACCGACGGCGGCGAAGGCGCGGCCTACGAGGACGCCCTCACCGCCTTCCAGCGCCTGTTCCTGTTCACCCGCTCCGACACGATCTACGCCGGTTCAAACCAGATCCAGCGCAACATCATCGGCGAGCGGGTGCTCGGCCTCCCTCCCGAACCCAAGGTGTGACCCGCAGCCATGACGAGTCTCCGATGACCCCGCCCGACGCTCCCGCCACACCCCCGGCCGCTCCGCCCGAGCCGCCGGCGCACGGCCTGCTGGCCGGCAAGGTCGTCCTCGTGACCGCCGCCGCCGGCACCGGCATCGGCTTCGCCACGGCCAAGCGGTGCGCCGAAGAGGGCGCCACCGTGGTGATCAGCGACCGCCACGAACGCCGCCTCGCCGAGGCCGCCGACGAGCTCTCGTCGGTGGCCGGCGCTCGCCCCCTCGCCATCCCCTGCGACGTCACCCGGGAGGACCACGTCCAAGGGCTCATCGACGCCACCGTCGACGCCCACGGCGCGCTCGACGTCCTGGTCAACAACGCCGGCCTCGGCGGTACCGCCTCGATCATGGAGATGACCGACGAGCAGTGGTCGAGCGTGCTCGACGTCACCCTCAACGGCACCTTCCGCGCCACCCGCGCCGCCCTCCGCCACATGACCGCCCGTGGCACGGGGGTCATCGTGAACAACGCCTCGGTGGTGGGCTGGCGCGCCCAGGAGGGCCAGGCCCACTACGCCGCGGCCAAGGCCGGTGTGATGGCCCTCACCCGCTGCGCCGCCATGGACGCGGCGCCCTACGGCGTGCGCGTCAACGCCGTGTCGCCCAGCCTGGTGATGCACCCCTTCCTGGCCAAGGTCACCACCGACGAGCTGCTCGACGACCTGACCCGGCAGGAGGCCTTCGGCCGCTCGGCCGAGCCGTGGGAGATCGCCAACGTCATCGTCTTCCTGGCGAGCGACTACTCGACCTACCTCACCGGCGAGGTCCTCTCGGTCTCCTCGCAGCACCCCTGACACTGGCTCCTCGTCCCTCGGAGCGCCTTCGGCATCCGGTTCGGCCTCGGCGCGGCTCCGCTCCGCTCCGCCACGTCAACCGCGAGCAGGACCGGCTCCTCGTCCCTCAAGGCGCGCGACGATCGCGCGGCCGGTGACCATCACCCACTTTCGTGGCGCGAGGTGGGATTCTGGTCCCCATGGCGCCCGAGACGCTCACGCTCGAGTTGGAGGAGGACCGGGCCGCCACCGCTGTCGAGGACGAGCCCCAGAGCGGCCTCGGCAAGGGCCTCGCCGCCATCCTCGCCGCCACCGCGGTCGAGAAGCCCCGCCGCGGTGGCCTCGCCAGCCTGATCCCCGAAGCGTCCGGGTCGACCGCGCCCGCCGCACCCGAGGACGACGGGCCCGAGCTGCTCACACCGCCCACGCTGGGCCACGGCGGCGACACCGACGCCGACGACCTCGGGGCCGACCTGGTCCGGGCCCTGCTCGACGGCCTCGGCTCCTCCATGCCGCTCGACCTGTGCGCCTACCTGCACCAGGGGCGCACGGAGCGCCCCCGCCTCACGCTCCGCTCTCCCTCGTTCTCCTCGTTCGAGCCCTCCGACGGCTTCGAGCTGTGCGACCTGCTCGGGCGGCGCCTCCGCAAGGGCCAGTCCGGCCCCTTCGAGGCCGCGGGCTACGTCGGTACCACCGTGGCCACCGCCGGCTGGGCCAGCAGCGGGATCTACGCCGTCGGTCGCCGCCGTGGCCTGCTCGGACCGCCCGAGATCGCCGCGGTCGAGGCCTTCTGCACCAGCCTCGGCGCCAGCATCCACCAGCTCTCCGAGCACCACGACGAGCCGCTCTACGTGCCCGAGTTCCAGATCCGCTTCGCCGAGGCCGCCATGGGCGCCGAGGCGGCGGTGCGCCTGGCCACCCCCAACGGCCCCCGCCAGGCCCACGCCTGGGCCACGGGTCGGGTCGAAGCCGTCGCCACCGCCCTGCTCAAGGCCATCGACTGCGGCCGCATGTTCCGCTACGCCAGCGAGACCGAGGTCGACGGCGAGCGCCGGGCCCTGGCCCTGCTCCAGGGCGACGACGGCAGCACGGCGCTGCGGGGTGCCTCGGTGCCCGGCGGCACGCCCGGGACGGCGGTCGTGCTGGCCACCTTCCGGGCGGCGGCGGCGCTCCAGGCCGCCAGCGACCGCCTCGAGCAGGGCGAGGCCCTCAGCGACGGCGAACGTGCCGATCTCGAGGCGATCGAGCGCGGCGCCGGCCTCGCCCGCACCGCCGAAGCCTCGTAGCACCGGGGCGACAGGACCCGTCGAGCCACGGGGGTGGCCCCACCGAGTCACCCGTAAAGAGCGAGGTCCTTGGCCCGAAGCCGCGCCGCGAGGGCGGCGAGGATGGTGCGGGCGAAGCCGGGTGAGCTGTCCATCAGGCCCACGAACTCGCGTTGGCCGAGCACCAGCAGCCGCATCGCGGTGACCGCGGTGACGGTGGCGTTGCGGGGCGACCGGTCGACGAGGGCCATCTCCCCGAAGGGGGCGCCCGGCCCGATGGTGGCCACGTTGGTGCCGTCACGCGAGACCGTTGCCTCGCCGGACACGATCACGAAGGCCTCCTTGCCCATCTCGCCTTCGGTCACCAGCACGCGTCCGGCCTCGACCTCGATCTCGTCCACCGCGGCGGCGATGGCGGCGAGATCCGCGTTCGTGCAGTTCGAGAACAGCGGGACGGCCCGCAGGTGCTCGAGGTAGTCGTCGGCCATGGCCGCCGAGCTTAGGGCGGCCACCCGTACCACGCTGCCGCGACAGGGTCCCGACGAGGGCGGGGCGTCGTTCACGCCCTATGCTGGAACGTCGGGCATTTCGCCCCTCGCACCACCACACCAGTAGGAGATCAGTGGCCAGGCAGAAAGACGACGTCATCGTCACCGAGGGGATCGCCACCGAGGCGCTTCCCAACGGCATGTTCCGGGTGCAGCTCGAGTCGGGCCACGAGGTCCTCGGGCACATCTCCGGCAAGATGCGCCGGGCCCGCATCCGCGTGCTCCCCGGCGACCGCGTGCAGATCGAGGTCTCGGCCTACGACACCTCGCGCGGCCGCCTCACCTACCGCTACAAGTAGCGGACACGTTGGCTCCCGCCGAGGCGGGCATCGGGCGCGCCCACCGGGTGGTCGCCGAGGTGCTGGCCGCACTCGTCCTGGCCCAGGCCGTCGTGGCCGGCCAGGCCCTCTTCGGGGACTGGTCGATCCGCGTCCACGGCTTCATGGGCAACGCCTCGTTCGTCCTGGGCCTGGCACTCGTCGTGCTGGCCGCCGTAGGTCGCGCCGATCGCATCCGCCTGCTCTGGTCCGCCGTCCTCGTGGCGGCCCTCTTCGCCCAGACCGGCCTCGGCTATGTCGGGCGGGAGACCGCGGAGGCGGCCGCATGGCACGTTCCGTTGGGCGTGGCCATCTTCGGCCTGTCCGTGTTCCTGGGCACCCGTGCGTCGTCGTCGGCGCCGTCCGCGCCCTCGGCCTGATCAGCCGGCCGTCCGACCCGGCCGCACCGACGGTCAGCCCGCCGACGCGGCCTCGAGGAACGGGGGGCGCTCGCCGGCGGCGTCGACCACCAGGTTGGCGCCGCTGATGTAGGACGCCAGCGGCGAGGCCAGGAACACGCAGGCGTCGCCGATGTCAGCCGGCGTGGCCAGGCGGCCCAGGGGGACGGTGGCAGCCACACGGGCGATACCGGCGTCGTCGCCGTAGAAGAGGTGGGACTGCTCGGTCTCGATCATGCCGCCGGTCACGCAGTTGACCCGGACCTTCGGGGCCCACTCCTGGGCCACGCTGCGGGTGAACCCGATGACCCCGGCCTTGGCCGCGCTGTAGGCCGCGGTGCCCGGGGAGGGGCGCAGCGCGCTGACGCTGGTGATGTTCACGATGGCGCCGCCGTCGTCCTGGTCCTGCATGACCCGGTTGGCGGCCTGTGACACGTGGATGACAGCCAGCAGGTTGAGGGCCACGATCGAGGTGGTGAAGCGGGGGGAGGCGCTGGCGGCCTCCGCGGCGGGCGAGCCGCCGGCGTTGTTCACCACGGCGTCGAGGCGGCCGTGGCGCTCGACGATCGCCGCCACCAGAGCGTCGACCTGCTCGGGCTCGCGCACGTCGGCGGCCACGAACATCGGACGCCGCCCGTCGACCTCGGGCCCGTCCTCGGGCTCGTTCCGCCCGCAGATGGCCACGTCGGCGCCGGCGGCGAGGAAGCGCTCGGCGATGCCCCGACCGACGCCACGGGCCCCGCCGGTCACGAGGACGACGCGTCCGGTGAAGTCGAGGAGGTCCCCTGGTGCAGGCACGGCCCGGAAGCTACCGGAACCCTGCGCGTCCGGCCCATCCGCCCATCGGGAACTAGCGGAGGCCGCAGCCCCGGCCGTACGGTCTGACGGTCCGTCAGATCCGCCGGGCCGCGCGCTCGCGTGCGGCCCGGCACGCACAGGAGGCATCGGTGGGGAACAGCTACCAGGTCGACGACCTCGGCATCGCCGAGATCGTCATGGACAACCCACCGGTCAACGCCCTGACCGTCGCCGGGTGGTTCGAGGTCGCCGAGCTCTGTGACCGCGCCAGCGCCGACCGCGCGGTGCGCGCCGTCGTGTTGCGCGCCGAGGGCCGGGGCTTCAACGCCGGCGTCGACATCAAGGAGATGCAGGCCACCGAGGGCTACGACGCGCTCATCGGCGCCAACCGGGGCTGCTATGCCGCGTTCGCCGCCGTGTACGACTGCGCGGTGCCCGTCATCGCCGCCGTGAACGGCTTCTGCCTCGGCGGCGGCATCGGCCTCGTGGGCAACGCGGACATCATCATCGCCGCCGAGGACGCCACCTTCGGGCTGCCCGAGGTGGACCGGGGGGCGCTGGGCGCCGCCACCCACCTCGCCCGCCTGGTGCCCCAGCACAAGATGCGGGCCATGGTCTACACGAGCGCCACCGCCACGGCGGCCGAGCTGCACCACTTCGGCTCGGTCCTCCAGGTGGTGCCGCAGGCCGAACTGCGCGACGCCGCCTTCGCCGTGGCCCGCGACATCGCGGCCAAGAGCCCCACCGTGGTCCGGGCGGCCAAGGAGTCCCTCAACGGCATCGACCCCATCGACGTGAAGCGCAGCTACCGCTTCGAGCAGGGCTTCACGTTCGAGCTCAACCTCTCGGGTGTGGCCGACGAGGCCCGCCAGGCGTTCGTCGACAAGCGCGACGCCGACTTCGACCAGTAGGGAGCGCTGACACCCATGCCCGACAAGCGCATGACCATCGACGAGGTCGTGTCCGAGCTGTCCGACGGGATGACCATCGGGATCGCGGGGTGGGGGTCGCGGCGCAAGCCGATGGCCTTCGTGCGCGCCATCCTGCGGTCGTCGCTGAAGGACCTGACCATCGTCTCCTACGGCGGCCCCGACGTGGGCCTGCTCTGCAAGAGCGGCCAGGCGCGCAAGATCGTCTACGGCTTCGTGTCGCTCGACTCGATCCCGCTGGAGCCCCATTTCCGGGCCGCCCGCCAGAACGGCACGGTCGAGGCGGAGGAGTACGACGAGGGCATGTTCGTCCTGGGCCTGCGGGCGGCGGCCCAGCGGGTGTCGTTCCTGCCCACCCGGGTGGGCCTCGGCACGGACCTGCTCGAGTCCAATCCCCGCCTGAAGCTGGTCACGTCCCCCTACGAGGACGCCGAGCAGTACGTGGCCATGCCCGCGCTGCACCTCGACGTCGCCCTCGTGCACATGAACCGGGCCGACCAGGGCGGAAACGCCCAGTACCTGGGGCCCGACCCGTTCTACGACGACCACTTCTGCCTCGCCGCCGACAAGCGCTACGTGTCGTGCGAGCGCATCGTCGAGACCGAGGACTTCCTGAAGGAGGGTCCCATCCAGAGCCTGCGCCTCAACCGCCTCATGGTCGACGGCGTCGTCGAGGCCCCTGGCGGCGCCCACTTCACGCTGTGCGCCCCCGACTACGGGCGCGACGAGGCCTTCCAGCGTGAGTACGTGGCCACCGCGGGTGACGAGGACAAGTGGCTCGAGTTCAAGGCCCGCTACCTCGACGTGAGCGAGGCGGACTACCAGCGAGCCGTGAAGGAGCGCGACCAGTGAGCGACGTGACCACCTCCGCACCCGCCGAGACCTTCACCCGGGGTGAGGTCTGCGTGGCCGCCCTGGCCGACGTGTTCCGGGGCGACGGCGAGATCCTCGGCAACCCCATCGGCAACGTGCCCGTGATAGCCGGCCGCCTGGCCCGGGCCACCTTCGAGCCCGACCTTGTGATGACCGACACCGAGGCCCTGCTCGTGGCCAACACCCTGCCCGTCGGGGTGGCCGTGCCCTTCGAGGACAAGCTGGTCGAGGGATGGCTGCCCTTCGCGTCGATCTTCGACGTGGCGGTCTGGCCCGGCCGGCGCCACATCATCATGGGCCCGAGCCAGATCGACCGGTACGGCAACATGAACATCGCCTGCATCGGCGACTGGCGCCAGCCCAAGGCGCAGCTGCTCGGCGTTCGGGGTGCCCCCGGCAACACCATCAACCACACCTGCTCGTACTGGGTGCCCAACCACGGAACCCGCTCGTTCGTCGAGAAGGTCGACTACGTGTCGGGCGTGGGCTATGACCGGGCGGCGGCGCTGCCGGGTGACTCCGCCCGCTTCCACGAGATCCGCCGGGTGGTGTCCAACCTCGGCGTGTTCGACTTCGAGACGCCCGACCACACGATGCGACTGCGCTCCGTGCACCCTGGCGTGACGGTGGACGAGGTGATCGAGGCCACCGGCTTCGAACTCGTCGTCCCCGACGACGTGCCCGAGTCCCGGCCGCCGACGGTGGAGGAGCAGCAGCTCATCCACGAGGTGATCGACCCCAACGGCCTCCTGGCCAAAGAGGTCAAGGAGCCCGAGTGAGCGAGGCCTCCGCTTCCCCGGTTTCCCCTTCGCCCTTCCACACCCGGTTCTGCGACCTGGTGGGGGTGCGGTACCCCATCGTGCAGACCGGCATGGGCTGGGTGGCCGGGCCGCGCCTCGTGGCCGCTTCGGCCAACGCCGGCATCCTCGGCATCCTCGCCGCCGCCACCATGGACTACGACCAGCTGGTCGGAGCAATCCGTGAGGTGAAGGAGCAGACCGACCGGCCCTTCGGCGTGAACCTGCGGTCCGACGCGCCCGACGCCGGCGACCGCATCGACCTGCTCATCAAGGAGGGCGTGAAGGTCGGATCGTTCGCTCTCGCGCCGAAACCCGACCTCATCAAGAAGCTGAAGGACGCCGGCGTGGTGGTGATGCCCTCCATCGGGGCGAAGCGCCACGCCGAGAAGGTGGCCGAGTGGGGCGTCGACGCCGTGCTCGTCCAGGGCGGGGAGGGCGGTGGCCACACCGGCGACGTCCCCACCTCCCTGCTGCTGCCCCAGGTGGTCGACGCGGTGGACCTGCCCGTCATCGCCGCCGGCGGCTACTTCGACGGCCGGGGGCTGGTGGCGGCACTGGCCTACGGCGCCGCCGGCATCGCCATGGGTACCCGCTTCCTGCTCACGTCGGACTCACCTGTGGGCGACGACGTGAAGCAGGTGTACCTGGGCAAGGGCGTGAACGACACGCTGCGCACCACTCAGGTCGACGGCGTGCCCCACCGGGTGCTGCGCACCGAGTTCACCGAGGCCCTCGACCGCACGGGCCCCGTCACGTCGCTGCCCCGGGCGGTCAGCAACGCCCTGCGCTTCAAGAAGCTGTCGGGCACCCCGTGGAGTCAGATCATCCGTGAGGGCGTGGCCATGCACCGCTCCCAGGAGCTGAGCTGGAGCCAGGTGATCATGGCCGCCAACACCCCGATGTTGCTCAAGGCCTCGATGGTCGACGGCCGGCCCGACCTCGGCGTGATGTCGAGCGGTCAGGTGGTCGGCATGATCGACGACCTCCCGACGGTGGACGAGCTGGTGCAGCGCATCGTGGCCGAGGCCGAGCAGGCCCGCGGCCGCCTCTGCCCCTGAGCCGACCCGGCCCCCGCCCGACCGCCGTTCGACTCAGGCCGCGTGGCCGGTCGAGTCCGCAGGGCCCTCGCCAGGCGGCAGGTGGTCGAACACCACGGCCTGGAGCGAGCCCAGCACGTCCTCGAGGAGTTGGCGCGCCCGGGGGTCGGCCGTGGTCCGGAGCGACTCGTAGGCCTCGTCGAGGTCCGCGAGGTGCTCACGGAGCGTCTCCCGGGAGACCGGGATCGGATCGGGACGCGACGCCCGCCGGCGCTCGTCGCGAGGTTCGGGGGTTCCGCCCATGGCTTCGACTCCTCGTCTGCCAGTTCCAGAAACCGAGAACATAGAAGGTTCTATGTGGAAGGTCAACGGCCGGTTCGCCTACCGTGGTACCCGTGGCGGAGCGCAGGCGACGGCGGGCCCGACGCAACTCGGAAGAAGGCCGACGTGCGCTGCTCGACGCCGGTCGCTCGCTGGCCCACGAGCAACCCGCCGGGCCGCCGCTCGAGCACATCCGCCTGACCGACGTGGCCGAGCGCGCCGGGGTGTCGGTGGGGGCCCTGTACCACTACTGGGACAGCCAGGACGACTACCGGGACGACCTGCTCGACGAGGTCTTCGCTCCCGCCCGCTTCGAGCCGCCGTCCGAGGCGCCGGTGTTCGCCGGGCCGCTCGACGAGGTCATCCGGGTCGGTGCATCAGCCGAATTCGAGCGCCTGCGGTCGAGTGCCGACCTGCGGGTGTTGATGGCCATGTGGTCGGCGGCCGACCCGGACATCACCCCGCGTGTCACAGAGCACTTCCGCACCGTGGGGGCGCAGTGGGCGACCTTCTACGAGGCCGCCTTCTCGGCCTACGGCCTCGAGGTCCGCCCGCCCTTCACCTACGACTCGCTCGCGGCGCTGCTGGCGGCGATCGGCGACGGACTCGCGGTCCGGGACTCGGCCGACCCGGGTTCGGTCCCGACGACGACGGCTGCGAACCCCGCGACCGACGAGGAGGCCGACGCGGCCTGGACGCTCCTCGGGGCTGCGCTCGTGGCACTCCTGCCGGCCTTCAGCCGCCCGCGGGGCAGCGACGCCACCTTCGCCGACTTCCTCGACGAGCTCCGTGCCTCGTTGCCGGCGTCGGCGGACGACGCCTGACGGACGCAGCCCGGGCCGGGGACGCTCAGTCCAGGCGCTCGATGATGGTGACGTTGGCCTGCCCGCCGCCCTCGCACATGGTCTGGAGGCCGTAACGGCCGCCGGTGCGCTCGAGCTCGTTGAGCAGGGTGGTCATCAGGCGCACGCCGGTGGCGCCGAGGGGGTGGCCCAGGGCGATGGCGCCGCCGTTGACGTTGACCTTGGCCAGGTCGGCGCCGGTCTCCTTCTGCCACGCCAGCACCACCGAGGCGAAGGCCTCGTTGATCTCGACGAGGTCGATGTCGTCGATGGTCATGCCCGCCTTGGCGAGGGCGTACTCCGTGGCCGGGATCGGCGCCGACAGCATGAAGATCGGGTCGGCGCCCCGCACCGAGAGGTGGTGGATGCGGGCCCGGGGCTTCAGGCCGTGCTCCTCGACCGCCTTCTCGGAGGCGATGAGCATGGCGGTGGCGGCGTCGGAGATCTGGCTCGACACGGCGGCGGTGAGGCGCCCGCCCTCGACCAGCGTGCGCAGTCCGGCCATCTTCTCGAGGGTGGTGCCCCGGCGAGGGCCCTCGTCGGTGGTGATCTCGCCGTAGGGCAGGATCTCGCGCTCGAAGCGGCCCTCGTCGATGGCCGTCAGCGCCCGCTCGTGGCTCTCGAGGGCGAACGCCTCCATGTCCTCACGGCTGATGTCCCACTTCTCGGCGATGAGCTCGGCGCCGCGGAACTGGCTGACCTCCTGGTCGCCGTAGCGCTTGACCCAGCCCTCGCTGCCGGAGAACGGGTCGGTGAAGCCGAACTGCTCGGCCACGGTCATGGCGGAGGCGATGGGGATCATCGACATGTTCTGCACGCCGCCGGTCATGATCAGGTCGTTGGTGCCGCTCATCACTGCCTGGGCGGCGAAGTGCACGGCCTGCTGCGACGAGCCGCACTGGCGGTCGATGGTGGTGCCGGGGATCTCCTCGGGGAGGCCGGCGGCCAGCCAGGCGGTGCGGGCGATGTCGCCGGCCTGCGGGCCGATGGCGTCGACGCAGCCGAAGTAGACGTCCTCCACGGCGGCGGGGTCGACGTCGACCCGCTCGAAGATGCCGTTCAGCACGTGGGCGCCGAGGTCGGCGGGGTGGGCCTCGCTGAGCCCGCCGCCCCGCTTGCCAACGGGGGTGCGCACTGCGTCGATGATGTAGGCCTCGGCCATGTCAGTTGCTCCTGGTGCTCGGATCTCGTGCGATTCGTTCGTTCTCGACGCAATGACTGTCGCTTTCCGACAGCTATTGCGTCGAGTTCGGTGGGGGTGGGTGGCTAGCGGGTGACGATCACGGACGAGCCGTGGCCGAACAGGCCCTGGTTGACGGTGACGCCGACCGTGGCGCCCTCGACCTGGCGGCCGGTGGCCTGGCCCCGGAGCTGCCACGTCAGCTCGCAGACCTGGGCGATGGCCTGGGCGGGAACGGCCTCGCCGAAGCAGGCCAGGCCGCCGCTCGGGTTGACCGGCACGCGGCCGCCCAACGAGGTGTCGCCGTCGTTGAGGAGGCGCTCGGCCTCACCCTCCTTGCAGAGCCCGATGTTCTCGTACCAGTCGAGCTCGAGGGCCGACGACAGGTCGTAGGCCTCGACCACGTTGACGTCCTCGGGGCCGATGCCGGCCTCCTCGTAGGCGGCGGCGGCGATGGCGTCGCGGAACGGCAGCGCCGGCTCGGCCGCCACCGCGGACGAGTCGGTGGCGAAGTTGGGCATCTCGATCACGGTGTTCGGATACGTCGGCGTGACCGTCGAGACCGCCGCCACCTTCACGAAGCTGCTGGCGTGCTTGCGGGCGAAGTCCAGGCTCGACACCACCAGGGCGGCGCCGCCGTCACTGGTGGCACAGATGTCGAGCAGGTGGAGTGGGTCGGCCACGACCGGGGACTCCAGCACGTCCTCCACACTGACCTCCTTGCGGAAGCGGGCGTAGGGGTTGGCCAGGCCGTGGCGGGCGTTCTTCACCTTGACCTTGGCGAAGTCCTCCTGGGTGGCGCCGTACAGCGCCATGCGCCGGCGGGCGTAGAGGGCGAAGTAGGTCGGGTTGGTGGCGCCGATGAGGCGGAAGCGCAGCCAGTCGGGGTCGTCCTGGCGCTCGCCCTTGTTCGGGGCGAGGAAGCCCTTGGGGGTGGTGTCGGCGCCGACCACGAGGGCGACGTCGCACAGGCCGGCGAGGATCTGGGCCCGGGCGATGTTGAGGGCCGTGGCGCCGGACGCGCAGGCGGCGTAGCAGCTCGACACCCGGGCGCCCGTCCAGCCCAGGGCCTGGGCGAAGGTCGCGCCCGCGACGTAGCCGGGGTAGCCGTTGCGCATCGTGTCGGCGCCGGAGACGTACTGGATGTCGGACCACTGCAGGCCGGCGTCGGCGAGGGCGTCGTTGGCGGCGGCGATGCCGTACTCGACGAAGTTGCGCCCCCACTTGCCCCACGGGTGCATGCCCGCACCCAGGATCGCGATCTCGTTGCTCATCGGACCACCTTCCACTTCCAGACGAGGTGCTCGGCCTCGTCGTCCTCGTACAGGGGCTCGAGCACCAGCTCGACCTGGTCGCCGACGGCCACGTCGGCGGTGGTCGAGCCGGCGGTCAGCTGGCCCAGGATCACGAGGCCCTCCTCGGCGAGCTGCACCGCGGCGATCACGTAGGGCTCGAAGGGGTCGGGCGAGATGTAGGGCTCGGGCGGCTGGTAGCGGTTGTCCGTGAAGGACCAGACCGTGCCGGTGCGGCTGAGCTCGACGGTGTCGAACTCGGTGCCGGCGCAGGCCGGGTTGCCGCAGAAGTGCGAGGCGGCGGGGAAGGCGTAGGTGCCGCAGGCGGTGCACTTCGACCCGAGCAGGTGGGGCTGGTCGGCGTCCATGGTGAACCAGCCCTCGATGGCCGGCAGGCGATTCACCTTGCGCCTCGTCCCTCGGCGCCCCTTCGGGATCCGTGTCGAATCTGTGCGGCTGCTCCGCTCCGCTGCGCAGCGTCAGTGTCCATCTCGAGAGCGTACCGGTGAGGTTGCACCGAATCTGACGAGGCGTCAGGCTTCGCCCCCGTGGACCTGACCTTCTCGCCGCAGCACGAGGCGTTCCGGGCCGAGGCCCGGGTGTGGCTCGAGGCCAACGTGCCGTCGGGCCTCGCCTCCATGAACACCGCCGAGGGCTACCGGCAGCACCTCGAGTGGGAGCGCAAGCTGTTCGACGCCCGCTGGGCCGTCGTGTCCTGGCCCGAGGAGTACGGCGGGCGCGAGGCCGACCTCATGGAGTGGCTGATCTTCGAGGAGGAGTACTACCGGTCGGGCGCCCCGGGACGGGTCACCCAGAACGGCATCTTCCTGCTCGCGCCGACGCTGTTCGAGCACGGCACCCAGGACCAGCGGGATCGGTACCTGCGCGACATGGCGTCGGGCGCCAAGACCTGGGCCCAGGGCTGGAGCGAGCCCAACGCCGGCAGCGACCTCGCCGGCCTCACCAGCCGCGCCCGCCAGGACGGCGACCACTGGGTGCTCAACGGCCAGAAGACGTGGTCCACCCGGGCGGTGTTCTGCGACTACCTGTTCGGCCTCTTCCGCACCGACCCGGAGGCCACCCGCCACCGGGGCCTCACGTACTTCCTGGTGCCGCTCGACGCCGAAGGCGTGACCGTCCGCTCCGTCGGTGGCCTCCACGACGACGAGGCCTTCGCCGAGGTGTTCTTCGAGGACGTGCGGGTGCACGAGCGCGACGTGCTCGGAGGCGTCAACCAGGGCTGGGCCGTGGCCATGGCCACCGCCTCATCCGAGCGGGGCCTCTCCCTGCGCAGCCCGGGCCGCTTCATGGCCACCGCCGACCGCCTGCTCGACCTGTACCGCCGCTGCGTGTCCGGCGAGGTCGGGGGCGGGCCGCTGTCGCTCGACCCCCGCCTGGCCGACGACGTCGTCCGCTGCTGGATGGACGCCGACGCCTACCGGCTCTACACCTTCCAGGCCGTCACCGCCCTGATGGGCGGCGGCACGATGGGGCCCGAGGCCAGCCTCAACAAGATCTTCTGGAGCGAGCTGGACGTGCGCCTGCACGAAACCGCTCTCGCCCTGCTGGGCCAGCTCGCCGAGCTCGACATCGACGCCGACGAGGCGGTCGACCACGGCCGCTGGATGGACGGCTTCCTCTTCTCGCTTGCCGGGCCCATCTATGCCGGCACCAACGAGATCCAGCGCAACGTCGTCGCCGAGCGGGTGCTCGGCCTCCCGAGGGTCAAGTGAGGGCCGTCTGATGGACTTCTCGTTCTCTGCGGACCAGCGCCTGTTCCAGGAGGCCGTCCGCGACCTGCTCGACAAGGAGTGCCCGCCGGACGCAGTGCGTGACGCATGGGAGTCGGACGGCCCCGGCCGCTCGGAGTCCCGCTGGGCGCAGCTCGCCGACATGGGGGTGCTGGGCCTGACCACGCCAGAGGCCTTCGGCGGCCTCGGCATGGACGAGCTCGACCTCGTGCTGCTCCTGGAGGAGGCCGGGCGGTTCTGCCTGCCCGAGCCCCTCGTCGAGACGGTCGCCGTCGCCGCCCCGCTCCTGGCCGATCTCAGCGCGGGCAATGGCGGGGCCGCCGCGTCCGAGTGGCTGCCCAAGATCGCCGCCGGCGACGGCGTGGTCACGGTCGGCTTCGAGCGGGACGTCTACGTCTCCGAGGGCGCCACCGCCGAGCTGCTGCTGCTCGAGCGCGACGGTGAGCTGCACGCGGTGCCGTGGGCCGACGCCGCCGTGGCCTCTCAGCGCTCGGTCGACCGCGCCCGGCGCATCGCCCGCGTCGAGTGGTCGCCGACGCCCGACACCCTCCTGGCCTCGGGGCACGAAGCCGCCGTCGCCCTCGCCGCCGCCTTCGACCGTGGGGTCCTCGGCGTGTCGGCGATGCTGCTCGGGGTCACCCAGCAGCTGCTCGACGTCACCGTCGAGTACGCCACCGCCCGCGAGCAGTTCGGCCAGCCCATCGGCGGGTTCCAGGCCGTGAAGCACCACCTTGCCGACACCAAGCTGCGCCTCGAGTTCGCCCGTCCGATGGTCTATCGGGCGGCCTGGACGGTCGCCGGCCGCGGCGGTGCGGTCGACGCCCGAGAGCGGGCCACCCACGTGTCGATGGCGAAGTCCTACGCCGCCGAGGCGGCCGCGTTCGCCGCGAGGACGTCGCTCCAGGTGCACGGCGCCATCGGCTACACGTTCGAGTACGACCTCCACCTCTGGATGAAGCGGGCGTGGGCGCTCGCCGGCCAGTGGGGCGACGCCGCCTGGCACCGTCGCCGGGTCGCCGCCGCCGTTCTCTAGCGCTCTGACGCGTTCTGGCTCCCGATTCGATCGCCAGGGCGATCGAATCGGGAGCCAGTTCGGTCGTGCGCCGACTCAGTCGAGCTCGGCCAGCACTTCGCCGATGATCTTGGTGGCCTCATGGGGCGGAAGGGGCTCGCCGCCCTCCGCCTCGGCCACCTCGCCGGCGAAGTCCTCGACGGCGTGCACGCCACCCACGAGCACGTGGCGCAGGGCTTCGGCGCTGGCCTCGGGGTCGTCGACCTCGGCGACGGCGGCGGCCACGTCGTGGTCCTCGGACTCGGCCACGGCGTGCACCACGGCCATCGCCTCCTCACGGCCGCTGGCGGTCGACACCGCCGCCTCACGATCCGGGTTCTGCTGGCGGTCCCACTCGGCGAGGGCCTCGTCGTAACCACCCTCGCCCGGGTGCAGCACCCTCGTGGTCGCCGCCGCGTCGGCGGCGCGAGCCTCGTCCTTGTCCTCGCCGGCCTCGATCAGGTCCTCCACCACGTGGCGGTCGGGCTCCACCGGCACCACCAGGCTGCCGTCGTCGTTGCGGATGATCTCGGTATCCATATCCTCCCTCTACCCCGATCGGGAGGTCCTCACCCCGCCGTCGGCGTAGCGTGCGGGGGTGGGGAGACGATCCGAGCGGCGGGCCCGCAGCGAGACGGCGGCGTTCCGGGGACGGACCGCCATCGTCACCGGCGGCGCGTCGGGCATCGGTCGGGCGCTCGGCGAGCGGCTGGCCGAGCTGGGAGCGAAGGTCGTGCTGGCCGACGTCGACGGTGACGCGGCCGAGCGAACGGCCGCCGAGCTCGGCGATGCGGTGGTCGGCCGCAGCCTCGACGTCTCCGACGGCTCTGCGTTCGCGGCCCTGGTGGACGAGGTGATCGAGCGGGACGGCACGCTCGACCTGCTCTTCAACAACGCCGGCGTGTCCCTCGGTGGGCCCACCCACGAGATGACCGCGGCCCACTGGGACCGCGTCCTCGACGTGAACCTGGGTGGTGTGGTCAACGGCGTGCTCGCCGCCTACCCGCGCATGATCGAGCAGGGGCACGGCCACATCGTCAACACCGCGTCGGGTGCCGGCCTGTCGCCGCCGCCCTTCCTCACCGCCTACTCGACCTCGAAGTTCGGAGTGGTCGGGCTGTCGCGGGCGCTGCGCCCCGAGGCGGCGCTGCATGGCGTGAAGGTCAGCGTCTTCTGCCCGGGGCCGGTGGACACCCCGTTGCTGGACGTCTCCGGGCCGCCAGGGCTGCCGCCGACGTCGGCGCAGGAGATCTCCGGTCGGGACTTCCTGGCCATCGTGGGCCAGAAGCCCGTCCCCCCGGACGGCGTGGCCCGCCGGGCCCTCGAGCTCGTGGCCGCCAACAAGTCCATCATCGTGGCGCCCGCGGCGGCGAAGACGCTCTGGTACGCCGACCGCTGGTGCCCGCCCGTGGGCACCGCGGTGCTCGGCTACATGACCCGCCGCGTCGACCGCCGCCTCTGACCACACCGGTCTCGTGCTTCTGGCCCCCGATTCGATCGCCATCACGGCCGAATCGGGAGCCAGAACGAACGAGGTCTCGGTGACCCGACGGGCGATCGGCGGACCGACGGTCAGACGCCGAGGGAGCGGCCGATGATCTCCTTCATGATCTCGGTGGTGCCCCCGTAGATGGTGGTGATGCGGGCATCGGCGTAGGCCCGGGCGATGGGGTACTCGAGCATGTAGCCATAGCCGCCGTGGAGCTGGACGCACTTGTCCACCACCCGCTTCTGCAGCTCGGTGCACCACCACTTGGCCATGGCCGCCTCCTCGGCGCTGAGGGTGCCGGCGTTCAGCCCCTCGATACAGCGGTCGACGTAGGCCTGGCCCACCTCGACCTCGGTGGCGACCTCGGCCAGCACGAAGCGGCTGTTCTGGAAGCTGCCGACGGGCTGGCCGAAGGCCTGGCGGGTCTTGGCGTACTCGAGCGTCCAGCCGAGCGCGGCCCGGGCGGCGGATACGCCGGCGGCGGCGATGGAAAGGCGCTCCTGCGGCAGGTTGTGCACGAGGTGCACGAAGCCTTGGCCTTCCTCGCCGAGCAGGTTGGTGACGGGCACGTGGACGTCGGTGAAGAACAGCTCGGCGGTGTCCTGGGCGTGCAGGCCGACCTTCTCGAGGTTGCGCCCCCGCTCGAAGCCGTCCATGCCCCGTTCCAGCACGAGCAGGCTCATGCCCCGGTGCTTCTGGCTGGGGTCGGTCTTCACCGCGGTGATGACGAGGTCGGCGTTGATGCCGTTGGTGATGAAGGTCTTGGAGCCGTTGACGACGTAGTGGTCGCCGTCCTTGATGGCGCTCGTGGACATCGAGGCGAGGTCGCTGCCGATGCCCGGCTCGGTCATGGCGATGGCGGTGATGAGCTCGCCCGAGGCGATGCCGGGCAGCCAGCGGGCCTTCTGCTCGTCGGTGCAGTAGGCGAGGAAGTAGGGCAGGCAGATGTCGTTGTGCAGGGTGATCCCCAGCCCGCTCGACCCCACGCCGGCGGCCTGCACCTCCTCGCCGATGACGAGGTTGTAGCGGAAGTCGTCGACGCCTCCGCCGCCGTACTCCTCGGGGATCGACATCCCCAGGAACCCGTGCTCGCCCGCCTTGGCGAACACCTCACGGGGGACGATGCCGTCCTTCTCCCAGTCCAGGTAGTGGGGGACGATCTCCGCCTCCACCCACCGCCGGAACGACGCCCGGAACTGCTCGTGCTCGTCCTCGAAGATCGTGCGCTCCATCCCGGCGACGCTAGCGGCGCGTGGCCACGCCGCCGTCAGCTGGCGGCGTCGCCTCAGGCGGGGTCGCGGTCGAAGATGACGTGGTTGCCGACGACGCCGGCGGCGCGCAGGACCTGGTCGACGTGGACCTTCTCTCGCCACTCGGGAATGTGGCCCCTGACGCGCACGACGCCGGGGGAGATCGACAGGCCGATGACGGTGAGGCCGCGGTCGAAGGTGGGCAGGTCGATGGTGTGGCGGTCGGGTACCCAGCGGAGGCGTCGGAAGCTGAAGGGGCCGACCCAGACCCGCAGCACGTCGACGTGGATCTGCTCGCTTTCGAGGACGGGGGCGACCTGGGCCCGCACGCCCCACCGCCGCCAGTCGTGGGGGTGGGCGGTGGCGGTTCCCTCGCCGTCGAGGACGATGTCGAAGGCGGCGCCGGCCGAGCGCAGCCACTCGTCGAAGGTGGCCTGGCCGATCTCGCCCTCGAGCTCGACGGGCCGGGCGTAGACCGTGGCCACGACGCCGGGGTCGAGGGTGACGTTGCGCACCCCGATGCGCAGGGTGTCGATCTGGCCGGCGTCCCACCGCACGGTGGAGACGGCGATGTCGATCTCGTCGACCACCTCGAGCTCGTTGCCGGGGATCCACGGCACGACGGGCGGGTCGTGGTCGTAGGTGACGTCGTCGAGCACGAGGGTGACGTCCGAGTCGCCGGTGCGGATCTCCAGTTCGCGACCGGCGACGCTGCGGGCCACGGACTGCACCATGTCGAGGAACATGCGCGACGGCGAGCGGCGAACCTCGTCGGCGGCGTCGCGCCACTCGGCCGGCGTGAGGGGGATGGACGCCGCCGCCTCGAAGAACTGCGCCGGCGTGCGCGGCCACTTGTCGGGCCGGAAGAACGACGCCGGGCTCATGCGCTCACCGCTGCTGAAGGTGGAGGCGACAGCTTCCGGATTCCGGACGCGCTCGCCTCCACCTCGTCGTCGACGGCGGCGTCGCCGCGGGCGGCCCGCCGGTCGAGCCACTTCAGCGCCTCGCGCTTGGACAGGCCGGACAGCTCGGCGTCGTGGTCGGCCACGAAGCGGCGAACGGCGGCGGCGTCGGTCTTCGTGTACTCCCGCAGCGCCCAGCCGATGGCCTTGCGCAGGAAGAAGTCGGTGTCGGCGGCACGCGCCAGGCAGGCGGCGAAGAGCCAGTCGTCGTCGGTGTCGGCCTTCCACCTCAGCTGGTGGAGGATGGCCGAGCGGGCCAGCCACAGGTCGTCGGACACGAGCCAGCGGTCCATGTCCGCCCGCAGCGCCGGCGTGGCCGCCACCAGCGGGCCGACCACGTTGGCGGCGAGCAGATCGACCGTGTCCCACCACGACTTGGTCGAGACGAGGCGCTCCGCCACGGGCAGGAAGTCGGGGGAGCAGCGCCGCACCCAGCGCACCGCGTAGTCCACGGCGGCGTACTGGTACTCGCGCGGGTCGAGCGCCCAAGCGGCCGCCGCGACCGCCATCACATCGGCCTCCTCGGGGGCCGGCAGGCCGGCGACCGCAGACCGGGCGAGCGCGCGGCGCTGCGGCGTGGTGATGCCGAGGAAGGGGAAGTGACCCTTCATGTAGGCGGTCATGGGACCCGCCCGCTCGGGATCCGCCGCCGGCTCGAAGGCCGCCTGCCATCGGGCCACGACCTCGTCGGCGAGCGCCGTCGGCGGCGCCAAGAGCGCCTCCGCGGCAGCTCCGTCGGTCGGGGTCACGCCCTCGTCCTACTATCCCGAGCCATGACGCGCACCGACGACACCGAGGTCCCCGACTACCCCAGCCGCCTGCGGCTCGACGGCAAGGGCTACATCGTCCTCGGCGCCGGCCAGGGCATCGGCCGCCAGGCCAGCCACGCCCTCGCCTCGGTGGGGGCCAACGTGGTCACCGTCGACCTCGACCCCGACCTCGCCGCTGACATCGCCGGCGAGGTGGGCGGCACCCCGTGGTCGGGTGACTGCACCAGCCGCGAGGACGTCGAGCGCCTCTTCGCCGAGGCCAAGGACACCTTCGGCGGGAAGGTCGACGGCTTCGTCGACATCATCGGCATGGCCCAGTACATGGGCCTGCTCGACATCGACGACGACCTGTGGGAGTGGCACCAGAACATCGTGCTGCGCCACGCCTACCTCGCCATGCAGGTCGGCGGGAAGTGCATGGCCGAGACCGGCGGCGGCGTGATGACCTTCGTGGCCTCGGTGTCGGGCATCAGCTCGGCGCCGCTGCACGCCGCCTATGGCGTGGCCAAGGCCGGTCTCATGTCCCTGGTGCGCTCGGGTGCGGTCGAGCTCGGCCCCAAGAACCTGCGCATCAACGCCGTCGCCCCCGGCATGGTCTGGACGCCCAGGGTGTCGGCCTACGTCGGCGAGGAGGGCCGCAACAAGAACATCGAGAACACCCCGTTGCGTCGCGTCGCCCTGCCCGAGGACATCGCCTCGGCCCTGCTCTTCCTCTCGTCGCCCCTCTCGTCCTACGTCAACGGCCAGACCCTCGTGGTCGACGGCGGCGTGGGCGTGAAGTTCCCCTACCCCATGGACTTCTGATGACCACGACTCCCGACAGTCTCGCCGCCGCCTACGACCTCACCGGGCGGGTGGCCATCGTGACCGGCGCCGGCAGTGGCATCGGCCGGGCCAGCGCGCTGCGCCTCGCCGAGGCCGGGGCCAGTGTCGTGTGTGCCGACCTCGACGGCGACGGCGCCGAGGACACCCGTGGCCGCATCCGCCACCGGGGCGAGCTCGCCGACGCGGTGACCGTCGACGTCACCGACCGCGAGGCGGTCGAGGCGCTCGTGGCCGACACGGTCGAGCGCCACGGCCGTCTCGACGTCATGGCCAACATCGCCGGGATCATCATCACCAACCCGGTCGACGCCATCAGTGAGGACGAGTTCGACAAGATCCTCGGGGTCAACCTGAAGGGCCCGTTCTTCGGGTGCCAGGCCGCCGCTCGCCACATGGTCGGGCAGGGGAGCGGGTCGATCATCAACATGGTCTCCGCCGCCATCGACGCGCCCGCACCCAACCTCGCCGGGTACGGCATGAGCAAGGCGGCGCTGGCCCAGCTCACCCGCGTGCTGGCCCGCGAGGTCGGCCCCGCCGGCGTGCGGGTGAACGCCATCGCCCCCGGTTTCATCATCAGCGAGATGACCACCCGCAACTTCACCGACGCCGAGGGCAACGTCGACCCCGACCTGAAGGCCGAAGTGGAGAAGCGGATGAGCAAGGGCGTGGCCCTGCGCCGTGTGGGCCAACCCGACGACATCGCCTTCGCCGTCGTCTACCTCGCCTCTGACGCCTCGTCGTTCATGACCGGCCAGATCGTGCGCCCCAACGGCGGCGCCGCGATGCCGTTCTGAGTGGCCCTTCTGACGCCGGCGGGCTGAGCCGGACACCGGATCTGGACGCCTGTCCAGTTCGATAGAACCTGTTACCGTTTTCCGATGGAGTTCGGCCTCTTCACCCAGACCCACGTCCCGAAGTACTACCGGGACGAGGATCCGCACGCGGAGCACAACCGGTTCCTCTACGAGATCGAACTGGTGAAGACGGCCGACCGCAACCGGTTCAAGTACGTCTGGGCGAGCGAGCACCACTTCCTCGACGAGTACTCGCACCTGTCCGCCAACGAGTCGTGGCTGGGCTACATGGCCGCGGTCACCGACTTCATCCACGTCGGTTCGGGCATCTTCAACGTCACCCCGCCGGTCAACCACCCCGCCCGCATCGCCGAGCGGGTCGCCATGCTCGACCACCTCAGCGACGGCCGCTTCGAGTTCGGCACCGGGCGCGGCTCGTCCACCACCGAGCAGGCCGGCTTCGGCATCACCGACCCCGAGCTCACCCGCGAGATGTGGGACGAGGTGATGCCCGAGTTCAAGAAGATGTGGGCGCAGGAGACGTACTCCTTCGACGGCAAGTTCTTCTCGATGCCCGAGCGCAACGTGCTGCCCAAGCCGTGGAAGGCGCCCCACCCGCCGATGTGGGTGGCCTGCGGCAGCCCCGAGACCTTCGCCAAGGCGGGCAAGCTCGGCCTCGGGGCCCTCGGCTTCACCTTCCGTGAGCCTCAGGCCCTCACCCCGATGGTCGAGGCCTACAAGGAGGCCATCCAGGACGCCGACCCGGTCGGCGGGTACGTGAACGACAACGTCACCCTGGTCAGCACCATGCTCTGCATGGAGGACGGCCAAGAGGCCCGGGACTGGTTCCGCAAGGCCGGCGGCGGGTACTTCCAGAGCAACGTCTACCGCTACCTCGACACCTTCCCCCGTCCGCCCGGGGTGCCCCCGTGGCCCGAGGTGCTCCCCGAGATCTCGCCCGAGCTGCTCGACGCGGGCATCGAGGCGGGGATGCTGCCGGCGGGCACGCCCGAGGAGTGCGCCCGGGGCGTCCAGTCCTTCGCGGACACCGGTGCCGACCAGCTCGTGTTCGGTGTCAACATGCTCCCGCTCGAGATCGTGCAGGGTTCGATCGAGCTGTTCGCCAAGGAGGTCCTGCCGCAGTTCGACAAGGACCCGGTCCACCGCACCACTCGCATGCGCGACGCCGCCGCGCCGACCTGACCGGCCGCTCAGGTGCTGCGGGCGAAGCGCTCGACCGCCTCGTTGCGACCCGCGACCAACAGGACGGACCCCTCGTCGAGTCGGGTGTCCGGCGTGGCGTAGGTGAAGTGGCCGCCGAGGGGCTTCACCGACACCACGGTCACGTCGTAGGCGGCCCGCAGCTGGGCCTCCTGCAAGGTCTTGCCCAGGTGCTTCGCCGGTGGCCCCGTCTCCACCAGGGCGAAGTCCTCGTCGACCTGGATGTAGTCGATGATCTGGCCGGTGACGCGGTGGGCGATGCGCCGGCCCATGTCCGCCTCGGGGAAGACGACGTGGTCGGCGCCCACACGTTCGAGGATGCTGGCGTGCGACGCAGTCACCGCCTTGGCCCAGACGTTGGGCACGCCGAGGTCCGAGATGGCGGCAGTGGCGAGGATGCTCGACTCGATGTCGTCGCCGATGGCCACGACGGCGTGCGTCAGGTCGGGGACGCCCAGGTTGCTCAAGACGTCTGGATCGGTGGCGTCGCCCTGGACCGCGTGGGTGACGAGCGATGCGTAGCGCTGCACCGCCTCCTCGGAGGCGTCGATGATGAGCACCTCGTGGCCGAGGTCCTCGAGCTCGAGCGCGACCGCGGAGCCGAACCGGCCGAGGCCAACCACCAGGATCGTCTCGCCGCGGTTTCGCCTAGCCAATGAGGGGAGCCTCCTCGGGGTTGCGGATCGCTCCCGCCCGCTGGCGCAGGACGAGGGCGGTGAAGAGTGTGACGGGACCCACCCGGCCGATCAACATCACCGCGACCAGCAGCAGCTTGCCCGGTGCCGGCAACTCAGGGGTGATGCCGGTGCTGAGCCCGACGGTCCCGAAGGCCGAGACCGCCTCGTAGGCGACGTCGGTCAACCGCAGGTGGGTCACCGCCATCAGGACGGTGGTGGTGACGGCCACGACTCCGACGCTCAGCAGGGCGACCGTCAACGCCTGGCGTTGGATGGCCTCGGGGATGCGACGCCCGAACGCGACCACGTCCCGGCTCCCGCGCAGTTCGGCGAGGATCACGAGGCCGAGCAGGAAGAACGTGCCGACTTTGATGCCGCCGCTGGTCCCCGCGCTGCCGGCACCGATGAACATGAGGAACGTGGTCCCGAGGTTGGCCTGATCGGTCATGTCCACCGGGCTGATCGTGTGGAATCCCGCGGTGCGTGGCGCCACCGAGCCGAAGGTCGCCACCCAGGCCTTCTCGGGAACCTCCATCGGGCCCAGGGTGGCGGGGTTCGACCACTCGAAGGCGAGGACCATCGCGAGACCGGCCACCAGCAAGATGGCGGTGCCGACCAGCGTGAGTCGTGAGTGCATCGACAGCCGCCGTCCGGATCGGCGCTGCACGTAGAGATCGACGAGTACCGGAAAGCCCAGCCCGCCGATGACGATCCCGACCATCACCGGGCCGGTGATCACCACATCCGTCGCGAACTGGTTCAGCGAGTCCGGGTAGAGCGAGAAGCCCGCGTTGTTGAAGGTCATCACCGAGTGGAAGACGCCGTACCAGATGGCCTTGCCGGGGCCGTAGCCGTAGGTGATGGCGAACCGCAGGGCGAGGATGGCCGCCAAGGCCACTTCGACGAGGACCGTCACCATGGCGACGCCCCAGAGGACCCGCCGCACGTCACCGAGTTGCAGGGTCGAGCGCTCGGTGGTCGTGACGAGGGACATGCGCAAGCCGAGCCGGCGGGAAAGCAGGAGCGCGATCAGCGAGGCGATGGTCATGAGGCCCAAGCCGCCGAGCTGCGCCAGGACCACCAGCACGGCCTGGCCGAAGCCGGTGAGCCCCTGCCCGGTGTCGACCACGGACAGCCCGGTGACGCAGACCGCGCTGGTCGCGGTGAACAGGGCGTCGAGGGGGCTCAGACGCGCACCTGCCGGGGACGACCACGGCAACCACAGCAGGCCGGTCCCGACGGCGATCGCGATCGCGAAGGCGATGACGACGAAGCGCGCCGGGTGGTCGGCCAGGCGCTGCATCCCGCGAAAGCGTGCCTTCATGGTCAGTCGGTGGCGGTCGCCGCGTGCCGGGAGGTCACTCGATGCGCCGGCGGATCGGGTGCTCGGGCGGTACCTCGACGAGGCAGAGGCGGTGGCCGTCGGGGTCGGTGGCCCACATCTCGATCAGGCCCCAGGGCATGCGCTGTGGCGGGTCGGTGATGGGGACGCCGGCGGCCGCCAGGCGCTCGTGCTCGGCGGCCACGTCGGGGACCTGGAGCCACAGGGTCACCACGCCCTGCGCCGCGGTGCTGCCCGAGCGGCTCAGCTCGAGGTGGCCGCCGCCGAGGAAGAACACGACGCCGGTGCGCCGGCCGGCGACCCCGTACTCGCGGTAGATGCGCAGGCCGAGGGTGGCCTCGTAGAAGGCCGCCGAGCGCTCGAAGTCGGTCGGGGCGATCAGCACCCGGCTGGACAGGACCTCCATCGACTCGACCGTCCCGGCCTCAGCCGTTGAGGTGGGGCGCCACCTCGGCGTGGAAGCGCTCCATCTGGTCGAGCAGCTCGTCGAGGGAGCGGCTGCGGAAGCGGATCTGGGCGTGGTTCACGCCGAGCCCGGCGAAGCCCCGGATCTGCTCGGCGATGGCCTCGCCCGATCCGGTGGTGGTCCAGGATCCGACGTCCCACGTGGGCTCGCCGACGTAGTAGATGCCGGTGATGGCCCCGATGTCGATGGGGTCGTCGGCCCGCCCGGCGGCGGCCCGGGCCTCGCGCAGGTAGGCGATCGAGTCGGGCATGTCCTTCTTGGGCGTGCCCTGGGGCAGCCAGCCGTCGCCGCGCGCTCCGGCCCGGCGCAACGCCGGCTTGGACGACCCGCCGATCCAGATGGGCAGGTGCTCCTGGCGCGGGCGGGGACCGACGCCGGCGTCGGGGTAGGTGCCGTCGAAGACCGAGCGCAGCACGTCGACGGCCTCGTCGGTGGCGGCGCCCCGGCCGGCGAAGTCCACCCCCAGCCGCTCGAACTCGGGCTCGACGTGGCCGGCGCCCACGCCGAGGATCGCGCGGCCGCCGGAGAGCTCGTCGAGGGTGCTGAAGGCCTTGGCGGTGACGAGGGGATGGCGGTAGGCGGCGACGTAGACGTGCGAGAGGAGGCGGACGTGCTCGGTGATGCCGGCCAGCCAGCCGAGCGTGGCGACGGTGTCGTACCAGACGTCGCCCATGCGCTCGGCCTGCTCGGCCGGGAGGGTCACGTGGTCGCACACGGCGATGTAGAAGAAGCCGGTGGCGTCGGCCTTGCGGGCCACGGCGGCGAGCTCGGGGGCGCCGGCCTCGAGCTCCCACGGCTCGACGTAGATCCGGCTCTGGGACTGGATGGGCAGCTGCATGCCGTAGACGAGCTGCCCGGCGGGGACGATCGAGGCCATGGCGTCAACGTAGTGGCGCCGGGTCCTGCCCTCCGGCCGAACTGGCTCCCGATTCGACCGCCAGGGCGATCGAATCGGGAGCCAGAACGGTCAGGCCTCGTGCGCGTGCCAGGATCACCCGATGCTCCTCCAAGACCGCGTCGCCATCGTCTCCGGGGTCGGCCCCGGCATGGGGCGGGACATCTCGCTCGCCTTCGCCCGCGAGGGCGCCGACGTGGTGCTCGCCGCCCGGACCCCGGGCAAGCTCGAGTCTGTCGCCGCCGAGGTCGAGGCGCTCGGTCGGCGGGCCCTGTGCGTGCCGACCGACATCACCGTCGAGGACCAGTGCCACGCCCTGGCCAAGGCGGCGGTCGACAAGTTCGGCCACGTGGACGTGCTGGTCAACAACGCCTTCGTCCAGCCGCCCCTCGAGACCATCGAGGACAACGACATGAAGACGTGGCGCAAGGGCTTCGAGGTCAATGTCTTCGGCACGATCCAGATGACCAAGGCCGTGCTCCCCGCCATGAAGGAGCAGGGCAAGGGCTCGATCGTGTTCATCAACTCGATGTCGGCCCGGCGCATCCAGCCCGAGTTCGGCATCTACGCCGCCGCCAAGTCCGCGCTGCTCACCGCCGTGCAGACCCTCGCCCGCGAAGTCGGCCCGTACGGCATCCGGGTGAACTCGGTGCTGCCGGGCTACATCTGGGGCGACTCGGTGGAGTGGTACTTCCGTTTCCTGGCCGAGCAGGAGGGCATCACCGCCGAGGAGAAGTACGACCAGGTGGCGAGCGAGACCTGCCTGCACCACCTGCCTACATCGGCCGAGATCGCCGACTCGGTGGTGTTCTTCGCTTCGGACCTCAGTCGGGTCGTCACGGGCCAGTCCCTCGACGTCAACGCCGGCCACTGGTTCGCCTGAGCCGGACGCAGGGCCATTGCTAAACTGTGCAGAAATCTGTACGGTCTGATCATGGTCCTTGTGTCGAGTTCGGCGGAGACCCTCTCGGTCACGCAGGCGGCGGAGCGTGGGGTGAGCGCGATCGTGCGTGGCGCGCACGAGGGTCGAGACGTCGTGGTCGAGCGCCACGGTCGGCCGATGGCGGCCATCGTGGGCATGCAGCGGCTCGAGGCGCTGGCCGATCTGGAGGCCGATCTGCGCAGCGCCGCGCTCGTCCTGTCCCGTCTCGCGACCGACGGCGGCCGCCGCACGTCGCTCGACGACGTGATCGCCTCGCTCGGGTTCGATCGGGCCGAGCTGGAGGCCGAGCTCGACGCGGACCTCGCTGCCGGCGTCGACTGAGCACGAGGTGGACGGCGGTGCGGATCGGACGCGCTCCTACGTCCGACTGATCGACGCCGCCGTCGACGACCTCGTTCGCCTCGTCCGCATCGACCCGCAGGTCGTGCGCCAGGTCCTGAAGAAGATGCTCCTCCTCGAACGGGACCCGAACGCGGGGGACCCGCTCCTCGGGGCGCTGGTGGGCTTCCGGAAGCTGACCATCGGCGATCGGCACTGGCGCATCGTGTGGCGGACCACCACTGACGACCTCGGCCGCGTCGTCGTCGAGGTCGCCGAGGTCTGGGCGGTCGGGGCCCGAGCCCACGCAGCCATCTACGCGGAGATGGAGGGCCGGGTGGCCGACCTGCCGGACAACCCCCGGACCCAGGCGCTGGCCGACGTCATCGACCTGCTGGGCCGGACGGTGAGCGCCGTGGGCTCGGCCGCACGCGAGCCGGCAGTCGAACCGGTGCCGCAGTGGCTCGTCGAGCGACTCGTTCATACGGCGGGCCGCGACGAGGACGAGGTCCGCGCCATGGATGCCGAAGCGGCGATGGAGGCGTGGGAGGCCTTCATCACCGGGCCCCGGGCCTGACGGGCATCGTTGCCGCCGCGTCGGCGCCGTCGCCTCGGCGACGCCGGCGGGCTTCGGGCGGGGTGGGGCGCTGGGGCTAACCTGACGCCCTGTCAGATTCCGGTGGAGTGGGGGACATGAGCAGCGACGAGGGGTGGCAGACGTGGGGCACGATCCCGGGGCTGGTGCCCAGTGGGGTCGCACGCTTCGGTGACGCCGAGGCCCTGGTCGACGGCGACCTGCGCCTCTCGTACGCCCAGCTCGCCGAGCGGGTCGAGCACTCGACCCGGGCCGCCATCGCCGCCGGCATCGAGCCCGGTGACCGGGTCGCCATCTGGGCCCCGAACGTCTGGGAGTGGATCGTCGCCGCCCTCGGCCTGTTGGGCGCCGGCGGGGTGCTGGTGCCCGTCAACACCCGCTTCAAGGGCGGCGAGGCCGCCTACGTGCTCGAGAAGTCGGGCGCCAAGGTGCTCTTCACCGTCAACGGCTTCCTCGGCACCGACTACGTGGCCATGCTGCGCGGCGCCGGCGCGGCCCTGCCCGCCCTGGACAAGATCGTCGTGCTCCGTGGGGACGCCCCAGAGGGCACCGAGACCTGGGAGCACTACCTCGAGGCCGGTGGCTCGATCGACCCGGCCGAGGCCTCGGCCCGCACCGCCGCGGTCCGACCGGACGACCTCTCCGACATCATCTTCACCTCGGGCACCACCGGCCGCCCCAAGGGTGTGATGGTCACGCACGCGCAGACGCTGCGGGTGTTCGAGACGTGGTCGTCGTTCGTGGGCCTCGCCGAGGGCGACCGCTACCTCGTGGTCATGCCCTTCTTCCACACCTTCGGCTACAAGGCGGGCTGGATGGCCGCGCTCATGCGGGGGGCCACCATCGTCCCCCAGGCCGTGTTCGACGTCGACGAGGTGCTGCGCAACGTCGAGAAGGAGCGCATCTCGATGCTCCCCGGCGCCCCCACGCTCTACATGGCCATCCTCGAGCACCCCGACCGCGACCGGTACGACCTGTCCAGCCTGCGCCTCGCCGTCACCGGCGCCGCCGCGGTCCCGGTCGAGATGATCAAGCGCATGCGCACCGAGCTGACGTTCCGGACCATCCTCACCGCGTACGGGCTCACCGAGTGCACCGGCACCGCGACGATCTGCCGCCCCGAGGACGACCCCGAGACCATCGCCAACACCTCGGGCCGGGCCATCCCCGACGTCGAGGTGCAGGTGGTCGACGACGCCGGCAGCGAGGTGCCCCGCGGCGAGCCCGGCGAGGTCGTGGTGCGGGGCTACAACGTCATGCTCGGCTACTTCGAGGACCCCGAGCAGACCGCCGAGGCCATCGACGCCGACGGCTGGCTGCACACCGGCGACATCGGGGTGATGGACGACCGCGGCTACCTCGACATCACCGACCGCAAGAAGGACATGATCATCCGCGGCGGCGAGAACATCTATCCCGCCGAGGTGGAGAACCTGCTCCTCGGCCACGGCGGCATCGCCCAGGCCGCGGTGGTGGGGGTGCCCGACGAGCGCTTCGGTGAGGTGGTGCTGGCCTACGTGATCCCCCGCGCCGGCGCCGACCTCGACCCCACCGGGGTCATCGAGTGGGCACGGGCCAACATGGCCAACTACAAGGTGCCCAAGTTCGTCGAGGTGGTGGACGAGCTGCCGCTCAACGCCAGCGGCAAGGTCCTGAAATTCGAGCTGCGCGAACGGGCAGCCCAAGCACATCCGTGAAGCAGGTCCCGAGGCTGCGCAACGAAGCGGAGCAGCGGGGCCGATGAGTGTCGGATCCCGAAGGGGTGCCGACGAAGGAGGCACAACGTGAGGGGCATCGTGTACGACGGGACGGCGCCGGCCGTCCGCACCGACGTCGAGGTGCGCCCGCCCGGGCCCACCGACGTCGCCATCCGCATCGTCAACGCCGGGGTCTGCCACAGCGACCTCAGCGTGCTCGACGGCAGCATCCCGTTCCCCACGCCGCTGGTGATGGGCCACGAGGGCGCCGGCGTGGTCGAGGAGGTGGGCAGCGAGGTCACCAAGCTCAAGGTGGGCGACCACGTGGTGCTGTCCACGCTCAAGTACTGCGGCCAGTGCTCGGCCTGCAACACCGGCTTCCCCACCCGTTGCCGGCGCAGCTTCGGCGTGATGAGCCAGCCCTTCACCGTGGGCGGTGAGCCCGCCTACAACTTCGCCGCCACCTCGGTCTTCACCGACGTGACCGTGGTCGACCAGGTGCAGGCCGTGAAGGTCAGCAAGGACATCCCGCTCCAGTCGGCCTGCCTCATCGGCTGCGGCGTCATCACCGGCGCCGGCGCGGTGCTCAACACCGCCGACGTCACCCATGGCCAGACCGTGGCGGTGTTCGGCGTGGGCGGCATCGGCCTCAACGTGATCCAGGCGGCCAAGCTCTGCGACGCCTCGCGGATCATCGCCGTCGACACGATGGCATCCAAGAAGGAGCTCGCCATGGAGTTCGGCGCCACCGACTTCGTCGACGCCAGCGACGGCGGCTCCGTCGAGCAGATCCAGCAGCTCGTCAAGGGCGGCGTCGACTGGTCGTTCGAGTGCGTCGGCCACCCGGCCGTCGTGGGCGACGCGGTCAAGGCCCTCGACTGGGGCGGCAACTGCGTGATCATCGGCGTGCCCGCCCCCACCGCGAAGATGGAGGTGCCCATCACGCACCTCACCCACATCGACCGGGGCGTTCGCGGCTGCCGCTACGGCGGCGCCCGCCCGCACCACGACATCCCGCTGCTGGTGCAGCTCTACCTGGACGGCAAGCTCAAGCTCGACGAGCTGGTGTCCAAGACCTATCCGATGGAGTCCTTCGCCGAGGTGGTCGAGGACATGCACGCGGGCCGTCTGGCCCGAGGAGTCCTGACCTACTGATGGCCGACGCATCGCAGTGGACCAGCACGAGTGAGAAGGGCCCCGACCACGAGGCCCTCGACGTCCTGCCGCGGGCCCGGGGCAAGGTGGCCATCGTCACCGGCGCCGGCTCGGGCATCGGGCAGGCCACGGCCAAGCGCCTCGCGGCCGAGGCCGGGTCGGTCGTCTGCGTCGACCTGTTCGCCGAGACCGCGGAGAAGACCGCCGCCGACATCACCGAGGCCGGTGGCACCGCCATCGGCGTCGCCTGTGACGTCTCGTCGGCGGCCGACTGCGAGGCCACGGTGGCCGCGGCCGTCGAGGCCTACGGCCGGGTCGACGCCCTGTGCAACATCGCCGGCATCGGCACCTTCGCCAACACCCACGAGATGGACACGGCCCAGTTCGACAAGATCGTGGCCGTCAACCTCAACGGCTCGGCCTACATGATCCGCTTCGTGCTGCCCCACATGCTGGAGCAGGGCGGCGGCGTGATCGTGAACACCTCGTCGAGCGCCGGCCTGTTCGGCCAGCCCTACAGCGCGGCGTACTGCGCCTCGAAGGGTGGCGTGATCCAGCTCACCAAGGCCATCGCCGAGGAGTACAAGGACCGCAACGTCCGCTGCAACGCGATCTGCCCGGGTGGCGTGGACACGCCCATCATCCACTCCTTCGTGGAGCTGCCCGAGGGCGGCGACTACAAGAAGATCCGCAAGATGATGACCCCGATGGGCGCCTCGAAGCCCGAGGAGATGGCGGGGCTGTTCGCCTACATGGTGTCGGACGAGGCCCGGTACATGACCGGCTCGATCGTCCCCCTCGACGGCGGCATCACGTGCTGAGCGCGGGAGGGTGGGCCCGATGAGCACGCCCACCCTCTCGCTCACCATCGCCGGCCTGCACCGCACGTTCGGCGCCGACCACCGGGTCATCGTCGAGGTGGCCCAGCGCGCCGAGGCGGCCGGGTTCGACCAGGTGGTCCTGCCCGACCACGTGGTGATGAGCGCCAACGTCGAGCCCTATCCGTACGGCGACTTCCCCTTCCCGCCCGGCGATCCCTGGATCGAGCCGCTGACCACGCTCGCGGCCATCGCCGGCGCCACCAGCACCGTGCGCCTGGGCACCGGCGTGCTCATCACGCCGCTGCGGCCCGCGGTGCTGCTGGCCAAGACCGTGGCCACCCTCGACAACCTCTCCGGTGGTCGCGTGGACCTCGGCGTCGGCCTGGGCTGGCAGCGCGAGGAGTACGCCGCCGCCGGCGTGCCGTGGGAGCGGCGCTGGAGCCGCCACGACGACACCATCCGGGCCTGCCGGGCGCTCTGGGCGGGCCGGGGCGAGCCCGTGTCGTTCGACTCGCCGACCGTGTCCTTCGCGGAGATCTGGTGCGAGCCGGCGCCGGCGCAGGAGCGACTGCCGATCTGGTTCGGGGCCAAGCCCACGCCGAAGCTGGCGGCCCGCCTCGCCGAGCAGGGCGACGGCTGGCTGCCGTTGGGGCGCATGCGCCCCGACGACGTGGTGGCCGAGTCGGCCGTCCTGCGAGAGGCCTTCGTCGCCGCCGGCCGCGACCCGGCCGAGCTCGGCATCCGGGTGGGCCTGCCCCTCAAGCGCGACGCCGACGGCGCCATCGACGCCGCGGCCACGGCCGACCGGGTGGCGGCGCTGGTCGAGGCCGGCGTGACCTCCTTCTCCACCAACGTCCCTCCCGGAGCCAGCACCGTGGCGGAGATCGGCGAGGGCCTCGACGCCATCGCCGGCGCCTTCCCCCGCTGATCCAGGCGGAGGCGGGCAGGATCTGACGGGCCGTCAGATCGTCCGTACACTCGCCGCCCGTGGACCTGCGTTACTCGGACGAAGAAGAGGCCTTCCGGGCCGAGTTGGTCGAGTGGTTGGACGAGGTGCTGCCCACCGTCGGCCCGCCGCCCGCCGACCAGAACGACTGGGAGGCCCGCCGGGCCTACGACACGGCCTGGCAGCGGATGCTGTTCGACCAGGGCTACGCCGGCATCAACTGGCCGAAGGAGGTCGGGGGCCGTGGCGCCTCGCCGGCCGAGCACCTGATCTTCCTGGAGGAGACCGAGCGCCGCAACGCCCCCTACGTGGGCGTCATGTTCGTGGCCCTCCTCCACGCCGGCCCGACCATCGTGACCGAGGCCACCCCGGAGCAGAAGGCGGCCCACCTGCCCGCCATCCTCCGGGGCGACGAGGTGTGGTGCCAGGGGTTCTCCGAGCCGCAGGCCGGTTCGGACCTCGCCTCGCTGCGCACCCGGGCCGTCCGTGACGGCGACGAGTACGTCATCAACGGGTCGAAGATC
This sequence comes from Acidimicrobiales bacterium, assembly GCA_016794585.1. Classification (NCBI taxonomy): domain Bacteria; kingdom Bacillati; phylum Actinomycetota; class Acidimicrobiia; order Acidimicrobiales; species Acidimicrobiales bacterium. The sequence goes on along the minus strand of JAEUJM010000005.1, from coordinate 23,348 downwards.
TGGACGTCGAACGCCCAGGTGGCGGACTACTGCGAGCTCCTCGTGCGCACCGACCCCGACGCCCCAAAGCACAAGGGCATCACCTGGCTGATGCTGCCCATGGACACCCCGGGCATCGACATCCGCCCGCTGCGCACCATCGCCGGCTCGGACGAGTTCAGCGAGGTGTTCCTCGACGACGTGCGGGTGCCGGTGGCCAACCGGGTCGGCGACGAGAACGACGGCTGGCGGGTGGCCATGGTCACCTTCAGCTTCGAGCGGGGCACCGCCTTCGTGAGCGAGATGCTGGCCTCGATGCAGCTCGTCGAGCAGCTCGCCGCCGCGGCCAAGCAGATCACCCGGGGCTCGGGCACGGCGTGGGACGACGCCGGCCTGCGCCGGGACATCGGCCAGGCCGCCGCCGACCTCGACGCCCTGTGGGCGCTGGTCAAGCGCAACGTCACCCAGGCGTCGCGCACCGGTGTGCCCGGTCCGGGCGGCTCGGTGTTCAAGCTGCACTACTCGGAGGTGCGGCACCGCCTCGGCCTGCTCGGCGAACGGGTCTTCGAGCGGGCCGGCCTGGCCGTCGACGACGTGGCCGGCATGAGCAACCGCCCCCACGTCGAGGGCCTGCTGCACGCCATCTCGATCTCCATCGCGGCGGGCACCACCCAGATCCAGCGCAACATCGTGGCCGAGCGCATCCTCGGCCTCCCCAAGGACCGGTAGCGGAGGCGACGACGTGGACTTCGATCTGAACGAGGACGAGGCCGCCCTCCAGGGGGGCATCCGCAGCTTCTGCGCCGGCCGCTTCGACATGGAGACGGTGCGGGGCCTGGAGGCCAGCGCCGGCGTCGACCGGGGCCGCTGGCGCGAGCTGGCCGACACCGGCGTGTTCGGCCTGCGCCTGCCCGAGGCCGACGGCGGCGTCGGTCTGGGCATGACCGAGGCCGTGCTGGTCTTCGAGGAGCTGGGCCGGGCGGTCGTGCCCGGTCCGATCCTCGCCACCCACCTGGCCGCCGGCCTGGTCGATGGGGCCGTGTCGGGTGACCGGATCGTGGGCCTGGTCGAGCGCCCCGCCCACCCGATCCTGGTCGAGCACCTCGACGCCCTCGACGCCCTCGTGGCCGTCGACGACGAGGGCCTGCACCTCATCGAGTCGGGGGCCATCTCGGGTGAGCCCGTGGGCCACCCCCTCGACCCGCTGACGCCGCTGCACGTCGTGGCCGACCTGCCCGCGGGCGAGGCCATCGGCGGCCCCGAGGATGCCGCCCGTTGGCGCCTCGAGGGCTCGGTGCTCGCCGCCGCCCAGCTCCTGGGCATCGCCGGCGCCACCGTCGAGCTCGGCACCGCCTACGCCAAGGAGCGCGAGCAGTTCGGCAAGCCCATCGGCACCTTCCAGGCCGTGAAGCACATCCTCGCCGACATGCTCACCCGGGCCGAGGTGGCCCGCGCCGCGGTCTACGCCGCCGGCGTCACCCTCGACGACCCGTCGGTCGGCGACCCGGACCGCGCCGCCCACGGCGCCAAGCTCATCGCCGGCGAGGCGGGCATCGCCAACGGCAAGGCCTGCATCCAGGTCCACGGCGGCATGGGCTTCACCTGGGAGGTGGACGCCCACCTCTACCTGAAGCGCGCCTTCGTGTTGGACACGGTGTTCGGCAGCGGCGACATGCACGCCGAAGCCATGGCGGCGCTCGTCTGAGCCGAGGCCAGTTGCTGGGTGCCAGTGATCTACATCAGTGTCCGCGGCGGTCGCGCAACTCGGTGCCCCGGGACGATCGGGCCATGGCGACCGATGCGATTCGCGATGGGGCCGCTCGCTCTGCCCGAGCCGGCGCGGGCCGAACTGGCTGCCGAGCTCCTGGCCAGTCACGATGTCTCACAGATGTTGGACGAGGATGAGCTTCGTCGAGCCTGGGATGCCGAGCTCGTGCGCCGAGCCGCTCGGCTCGACGCAGGTGAGGAGCAAGGGGTCCCGTTGGACGCCGCCCTCGACCAGGTACGAGCCAACCTGACGGTGTGACATACACCGTTCGGATCGCGCCTCCTGCACTACAGGAGCTCGACGAAGCGGCGCGTTGGTACGACGAACGGAGCTCGGGACTCGGGGTCCAGTTCGTGGATGCGTTGCAGCGGCGGCCGCCATGCTGAGCCGATGGCCGGAGGCGGGATCGCTGATCTCGACCCCGGGTGCTCACACGTTCCGTCGAGCTCCGGTCAGGGGCTTTCCGTACCACCTGGCGTACCGGGTGGTCGTCGATGTCGTCGACGTCCTGGCTGTCGCCCACGACCGCCGGCGACCCGTGTACTGGGCGGGACGGACACCGAGCTCCTGAGACTCCCGTCGGCTGCTCAATCCTCGCGGTCGGGCGTCGGCGCCAGCTCGTTGAGGGTCTCGACGCTGGGCACGAAGTAGTAGGCGCCGCTGACCGGGCGGACGAAGTCCATGAGGCGGTCGTGGACGCCGTCGCCGGAGGTCCCGTACATGTTGGCCAGCATCCGGTCGAAGGTCTCGAGCTCGTCGTTGAAGGCGATGAAGTAGAGGCCGAACTCCTCGCTGTTCCCGTAGGGGACGGAGCGGCGGTAGATCTCGATCTCCTCGCCGTCCTCGTCCTCGATCTCCACCCGGGAGATGTGGGCGTCGGCCGGCTTGTCCTCGAGCTCGACGCTGTCGGCCTTCGTGCGCCCGACGGCCGCCTCCTGGGCGGCGAGGTCCAAGGCGTGGAAGCGGTCGAGGTCGTGGAGGTAGCGCTGGGTGATGACGAAGCTGCCGCCGGCGCCCGGGCCGTCGGCCACGACGGCGAGCTCACGGGCCTCCTCGACCGGCGGGTTGGCGGTGCCGTCGATGAAGCCGGTGAGGTCGCGGTTGTCGTGCCACACCCACGACACCGTCTCGCGGGCCAGCGTGGCCAGGCCGTCGAGTGCGCGCCGGGCCGCCCGCGCCACGTCGAAGTTCCGGTCGATGCGGTTGCTGTGGGCCCAGAGGAAGAGGTCCTCCTGGGTGGCGACCGCCACCGGGCCGGGCTCTGCCCCCACCTGGGTGAAGGGGTGGAAGCCCTCGGGCACCTCGTCGGGGGCCAGGCGGGCCAGCAGGTCGGGGCCGAAGCCGACGGCCAGGTTGACGGCGTCGGTCGGCGTGATGCCGGCGGCCTCGCCGCGGACGGTGGAGACGGCGGCGCGGACGGCGCCGAGGTCGGCGCCCTCGCTCAGGCGGTAGTGGAGGAACCAGTGGGCCTGGGTTCCCTCCGCGAACACAGCGGGTTGCGGTTGAGGCATGGGGCGCTTTCTAGTTCTTCTAACGTGCTCCCGTGACCAACAGCGACCACGGATCGGCAGGCATCAGGGGCAAGGCGGCCCTCGTCACGGGTGGCGGCAGCGGCATCGGGCTCGGGTGTGCGGCGCGCTTCGCCGCCGAGGGCGCCCACGTCACCATCTGCGGCCGCAGCGAGGAGCGCCTCGCCGCCGCGGTGGCCGAGATCGAGGCCGGCGCCGCCGAGGGCGTGACCGTCACGTCGATCTCCACCGACGTGACCGACGAGGCCCAGGTCGCGGCGGCGGTAGCCAAGGCGTGCGAGCCGACCGGCGGGCTCGACATCGTCCTGACCTCGGCCGGCGGCTCGCTGACCGCCGGGCCGGTGCACTCGATCGACGTGGACTTGTGGCGCCAGACCGTCGACCTGAACCTCACCGGCACCTTCCTCACCCTGAAGCACGTCGGGCCGGTCATGGTGCGGGGCGGTGGCGGCTCCTTCATCGCCGTGTCGTCGATCGCGGGATCGCTGACCCACCGATGGTTCGGGGCCTACGGCCCGTCCAAGGCGGGCATCGAGCAGCTCGTGGCCATGGCCGCCGACGAGCTCGGCCCGTCCAACGTGCGGGTCAACGCCATCGCCCCCGGGATCATCGACACCGAGCTGATGGACGCCGTCACCTCCGGCAGCCCGGTGCTCGACGACTACCTCTCGCAGATGCCCATCTCCCGGGTGGGCACGGTGGAGGACTGCGCCGGCGCGGCGATGTTCTTCGCCGGCCCCGACTCGACGTGGGTGACGGGTCAGACCCTGCAGGTCGACGGCGGGCACAGCCTGCGCCGGGGCCCGGACTTCAGCTCGTTCTTCGAGCCCCTGTTCGGGGCCGAGGGGCTGCGCGGCGTCGTGGCGGACGAGGGCTAGGGGGCACGAGATGAGCGAGAGCTACAACCCCGGGTACGACGAGTTCGGGATGCTGCACGAGAACGCGTCGGAGGTGGGCCTGCCCCACCCGGGCGACGTGGTCGTGGAGCGGGTGTTCCTCGAGGTGGACGCCGCCGGTCGCCGGGTGAGCGCCCTCAAGTGGGGAGACGGCGACCCCGAGGTCGTCCTCATCCACGGCGGCGCCCAGAACGCCCACACATGGGACACGGTGGCGCTGGCGCTCGACCGGCCCGCCCTCGCCGTCGACCTCCCCGGCCACGGTCACTCGGACTGGCGCGACGACCACGCCTACTGGCCCCCGATGATGGCCGCCGACCTCGCCAAGGTCGTCGGCGCCCTTGCGCCCGACGCCGACCTTGTGGTGGGTATGTCCCTCGGCGGGCTCACGTCGCTCTGCCTGGCCGCCACCCACCCGTACCTGGTCGAGCGCCTCGCCGTGGTCGACGTCACCCCGGGCACCGACCACGCCAAGGCCGAGCCCATCGTCACCTTCATCAGCGGGCCCGAGACCTTCGCCAGCTTCGACGAGATCCTCTCCCGCACGATCGAGCACAACCCCACCCGCTCCGAGTCCTCCCTGCGCCGCGGCGTCCTCCACAACGCCAAGGAGAACCCCGACGGCACCTGGTCGTGGCGCTACGACGCCGTCCGGGACTGGAACGCCGCCGGCGGCGACGACGCCAGCCGCATGGCCGACTTCACCAACCTCTGGGAGGCGGTCGACGCGGTGGACTCGCCGCTGCTGCTCCTGCGGGGCGCCAACTCCGGCGTCGTCGGCGACGAGGACGTCGTGGAGCTCCAGCGCCGCCAGCCCGACGCCGAGGTCATCGTCGTGCCCGATGCCGGCCACAGCATCCAGGGCGACCAGCCCCTCGTCCTCGCCCAGCACCTCCACGAGTTCATCACCCGCACCGAGCGCTCGTAGTCGGCACGTCCGTTGCCGCCCGCCTCGCGTAGGCGTATGGTCAGGCGTATGCCGCGGATGCAGGTGTACCTGCCCGACGACCTCTACGACGAGGTGAAGGCCCGCAAGCTGCCCGCGTCCGAGCTGCTCCAGGCTGCGGTTCGCGCCGAGCTCGAGCGCCAGGCGATCGTCGAGGCCGCCGACGAGTACCTCGTCGAACTGATCGAGGAGGTCGGTGACCCGTCGCCGGCGGACGTTGCGTGGGCCGAGGCCATCGTCCGTGGGGATGCGGGTCGCATCGACAAGGCGGGCTGAGCGCTGATCGTGCTCGACAGCGGCGCCGTCTCGCTGCTCGCCGAGCGCTCGAGGCGTTCCGCGGCGCTGCTCGCCGTGATGCGGCGCGCCCACGAGTGGCCACCCGTGGTGCCGTCGCCGGTGCTGGTCGAGTGCCTGCGGGGAGACCTGAGGGGTGACGCCCGGACCAACCGGTTCCTGAAGGGCTGCAAGATCGAGATCGAGCTACCGCTGGCTCGGGCGCGGCGGGCCGCCGAGCTGCGACGGCGTGCGGGTCGAGGGTCGGCCGTCGACGCCATCGTGGTGGCGGCCGCCGAGCCGGACGGAACGGTGTACACCGGCGACGAGGCGGACATCCGGGCGCTCGCGGCGCACGCCGTTCGAGTCTCCGTGCGGGCGATCTAGGCCCGCAGTCAGTCGCCCCAGAAGCGTTGCCAGGACCCGTAGCGGTGGGGGATGGTCCCCACGCCGACCTGGTTGGCGGGCCAGTGCGCCGGCGGCTGGGCCAGGGGCCGCTCGTCGAGCTCGACGCCCCAGAAGAGCTCGTGCTTGCGGCCCACGAACTGCCACTCGCCATCGCGGCGCTCGTAGCGGTCGGAGTACTGGATGGCGTGCTCGATCATCCGGGCGCTGCCCGGGTCGGCCTGGATCCTCCCGAGGCAGTAGACGGTGCCTCGCGCCCGGTCGGGATCGTCGGCGTCGAGCTCGACGAGGTGGTTGCCCACGAACAGCATCGTGACGCCGACGGCCCGCAGGCTCTCGGCGAACGACGCCTTCAGCGCCTCACGTCCGACGCCGTGGGGCCCTGCGTCGACGTCGTCCACGAACAGGGCGACGAGGGCGTCGAGGTCACGTCGGTCGACCGCGAGGGCGTAGCGCAGGGCGAGGTCGCGGATCTCCTCGATGGCGACGAGGTCGTCGGGGGTCAGCCCGCTCACGCCGCCGGAACCCGGCCGTGGACGGACTGGGTGACCGCGGTGGCGCCGGCCACGAGGCGCTCGGCGAGGGCGGCGACCTCGGCACCGGTGACCCGTCCGCGGAAGCCGATGAGGGCGAGCAGCACGGTCACATGGCCGTCGGCGTCGAAGACCGGGGCGGCGACGTGGTTGACCCGGTACGTCTCGTCCGGGTCGAGGTCGATGAGCAGGTAGTCCTGGTGGCCGAGCTCGTCCACGAGCGCGCCCACCTCGTCGCGGGAGGCGACGCCGCCGTCGCCGGTCGCCGTGGCGCGGGTGAAGCGGGCGTGGGCGTCGGCGTCGAGGGTGACCGAGTAGCCCCGCTCGCGGACGGCGGCCAGGGCGGCGTCGTAGCGGGCCCGCTCGGTGTCGGAGACCGGTGAGCCCGAGCGGGCGAGCCAGCGCTCGACCTCGACGGGGGTCTCCCACGCCACGAAGGCGGTGCCGAAGGGCGGGGCGATCGGCACCCGCTGGCCCACCGCCACGCTGACGGTGAGAGGACGGGGGGTGCCGACCTGCTCGAGGATCACCATGTCGCCGTCGACCGAGGCGGTGGCCAGGCACTCGAGGCCGGTGTCGGCGGCGAGACGCCGCATCTCGGGGCGGGCGAAGTCGACGACCGGGAATTGCGCCAGCGCGGCCCGGCCCACGCCGATCAGCGCCGGCCCCAGGGCGTAGTCCTTGCGGATCGGGTGGCGCACCAGGTAGCCGGCGTCGGTCAGCGCCGACAGGAGGGCGTGGGCGGTGGCCTTGTTGAGGTCGAGGCGCCGGGCCAGCTCGGAGAGGGTCCAGGGCTCGTTGGGGTGCGCGGCGAGGAAGTCGAGGATCGCGGTGGTGCGCTCCACCGCGGGCGACGGCCGCGCCACCGGGGTGACCTCAGGCGGTGCCGGCGACGGCCGCCACGGCGGGGCCGATGGCCGCGGCCATGGCCGCGTGGCCGGCGTCGCCGGGGTGGATGCCGTCGTCGAGCTGGTCGGGGGTGACGAGGGGGAAGCCCTCGACGAGCGAGAGCCGGGTGTCGCCGCCGGCGATGCGCTCGTTCACGACGTCCTCGAACACGGCCCGCAGGTCGACCAGCGTCGCCCCCAGGCGGTTCGGGGTGGCCTCCGCGTCGGGCCGGGTGATGGGGCTCACCGCCACGATGGGCGTGTCGGGGTGTCCCTGGCGGACGATGTCGACGAAGGCGATCAGGCCCTCGCGGAACATGCCCACCGAGAACGGGATGCGGGTCCAGCAGTTGGTGCCGTGGGCCAGGGTGATGACGTCCGCGGGCAGGGCGGCGATCTCCTCGGCGCTCGGGATCTCGCCCCGCGCCGAGCCGCTGTAGCCCATGTTGGTGACGTCGAGGCCGTGGCGGCGGGCCGCCACCATCGACCAGGAGGCGCCGGGGGTGGTGACCGTCCAGCCCTCGGTGATGGAGTCGCCGTAGGCGATCCAGCGGGGCAGGGCGGGGCCGGGCTCGATCGTGCCGTCCACGGCCCGCACCTCGTGGACCGTGGGCATCATGCGCTCGGGCAGATGCACCACCAGGCGGTCGCGGGCGGCGGGCCCGGGCAGGCGCACCGTGCCCTCGCCGACCTCGGCCTGGATCGACGCGAGCACCTCGTCGCCGTCCCACACCGTGAACTCGCCGCCCTCGCCGCCGCCCAGGTAGCCGAAGGCGGCCTGCTCGGTGGCGTAGTCGACCTCGATCTCGGCGGCGTCGCCGGTGAGCTCGAGGCGCACGCCGGCGGGCACCTTGGCCATGGTCCAGGTGTCCATGGGCACCCGCATCAGGGGCACCTCGGGCTTGGCCCGGGGGTACGGGACGCCCCCTCCCGCAGGGAAGGGGGCGCCCCGGAGGTACGGCTCGGGCTGCTCGGGGCGGCCCGTGGCGTCAGCCATGGTTCAGCTCTCGACCCGGCCCTCGGAAATGGCCTTGAACTTGGCCGCGGGAGAGTCGTCCGGCGGCACGTAGGCCTCGATCTCGGGGAGGACTTCCTTCCCGATGGTCTCGATGGTCTCCATGATCGACTCGTGCGGCAGGTAGCCGAACTGCGAGTAGCAGATCAGCGAGTCGCAGCCGAGGTCGGCGTAGTGGCGCATCTTCTCGAAGCACTTCTCGGCGTCACCGATGACGATCATGTCGCCCTTGTCGAACGCCTCGACGGGGACGTGCCCCTCCTTCAGCGGCTTCATCAGCGGGAAGATGCGGTCCACCTCCTCCTGCGGGGTGAGGGGGAACTCCCAGTCGATGGTGAACTGGGCGAGGTTCTGGTACCACCAGGCGACCGACTCCCAGACCTTGTTCTTCTCGAAGTTGGCCTCGTCTTCGCAGTGCACCAGCGTGTACGCGGCGACCCGGTTGTTGACGACCTTGGTGAGCGGGTTGTTGTTCACCTGGGCGGTGCGGTAGTTCTCGATGGCCTTGGCCATGAGCTCGATGGGCTGCATGATCGTGAACGACAAGAGGCCCAGGCCGAGTGAGCCGGCGACGGCGGCGGACTCGGCGGAGGTGGCGGCCATCCAGACCGGCGGGTGCGGGTCCTGGACGGGCTTGGGGGTGACCATGCGCTTGGGGAACGAGAAGCGCTCGCTCTCGTACTCGAAGTACTCGTCACGCCACATGCCGGTGACGATCTCGATGGCTTCCTTCCAGTCCGAGCGGCTCTGCTCGCGGTCGACGTGGAACGCGGTCTGCTCCATGGGGGTGGAGCGACCCGTGCCCCACTCGACGCGACCGTTGGAGAGGATGTCGACGGTGGCGACCTTCTCGGCGATGCGGGCGGGGTTGATGAAGCCGAAGGGGGTCAGGGTGACGCCGAAGCCCATCTTGATGTTCTCGGTCACCGTGGCCAGGCCGCCGAGCAGGACCTCGGAGGCGGGGCAGTGCGAACGGCCCTCGCGGAAGTGGTGCTCGACCACCCACACGGTGTTGTAGCCGAGGGTGTCGGCCAGCTTGATCTGCTCGATGGCCTCTCGGTACGACTTCTGCTCCGCGGCCCGCTGGCCGTAGGGGTGCGGCCCGGCGTCCCAGGGCTTCGGGCAGTCGATCTCGTACAGCATGTCCAGCTTCATCAGGATCCCCTCGGTGGGTCGCGGTGCGGGTTCGTCGGATGCACAACCGTTCGCGATAGCAAACAAGCGGTTGCAATATCGACCGCCAAACTAGAACCCGTTCTCGACTCCGGTCAATAGCCTCGGGAGGGTGGCCACCACCGCGCCGGCGGAGCACTCGGAGGGCTGGGCCCTGCACCTGCGCCTGGGCGACGTGCCGGTGCGCATCGAGCTCGGGTTCTTCCTCGTGGCGGCGCTCCTGGGGGCCAGCCTCGGCACCGTGAAGGGCGTGGCCATCTGGATCGTCGTGGTGTTCGTGTCCGTCCTCGTCCACGAGCTCGGCCACGCCGTGGCCATGCGTCTTTCGGGCGTCTCCTCACGGATCGTCCTGCACGGCCTGGGTGGACTCACCATCCCGGCCGGCGCCATCCACTCCCGGGCGAAGCGCATCGGGGTCGACCTGGCCGGCCCGCTCTCAGGACTGTTCCTGCTCGGGGTGCCCGCGGTGTGGCTGTCGCGCACCCTCGAGCGCCCGTCCTTCGAGGTCGAGCTGGTGCTGCTCTCGGTGGTGTGGGTGAACGTGGCCTGGTCGCTCGTGAACCTGCTGCCCATCCTCCCGCTCGACGGCGGCAACGTCACCAAGGAGGTGCTCGACTTCCTGACCGGCGACCAGGGCGAGGTGCCCGCCCGAGTCGTGTCGATCGTGGTGGCCGGCGCCGCCGGGCTCTTCGCCCTGCGCAGCGGGATGCTCTTCGCCGGCATGTTCGCGGTGTTCTTCCTGGCCACCAACTGGCGAGCGCTGGCCGATCGACGCGCGGCCCGGGTGGGCGACGAGGTCCGCCGTGCCTACGCCGCGCTCTCGCAGGACGACCCCGACACCGCACTCGCCCTCGTGAACGACGCCCTGCCTCAGGCCAAGGCGCTGGACCTGCGAGCCGTCGCGGTCGAGGTCGGGGCGTGGGCCCACGTCGCCCGCGGCGAGGATGACGACGCTCGTCGGGCCCTCGGGCGCATGCCCGACCAGCGTGAGGCCAGCGGTCACCTCCAGTGCGTCCTCGCCGACCCGCAGATGGTCAGCCGTGCCGACCGCATCAACCTCACCGTCGACGACTGGGTGGCCGAGGACTGCCTGCTCCCGCCGCCGGCCTACGTGCGCCGCCTCGCCGGCGAGGGTCTGCTCGACGACGTGGTCGACCGCCTCATCGCTTCGCGTGCCGAGGCCGCGCCGCGTGGCCGTCAGGCCCTGCGCCAACTGCTGTTGCGAGCCGGCCGCTACGACGAGGCCACCCGCTTCGGCCCACCCGAGCCCCTGCCCGACCACGGCCCCGCCTGACGGATCGCCGGAGAGGAGCCTGCGGGAACGGGTTCAGGCGTCGCGGAGGGTGGACCAGCCGAGGTAGGCGCCGAAGCCGGCGAGGGCGAGGCCGGACAGGACGTCGACGGGGCGCTGGACCCGCTCGCCCAGCCGGGCGCCGAGGGCACCGGACGCCAGCGACAGGATCAGGAACCACGAGAACGAGCCGAGGCCGATGGCGAGGAGCATGGCGCCGGCGCTGGGGGCGGACGTGGCCACGTCGGCGGTGTGGGCGGCGGTGAAGATGGCGGCCCAGGAGATGATGGTGGAGGGGTTGGCGGCGGTGGCGGCGAGGCCGGTGAGGAAGGCCTTGCGGGGGTCGGCCACCTCCTCGAGGGTCTCCATGCCGGTCCGCGCCCGGAGGCCCTGCCAGACGGTGCGGCTGCCGAGATAGACGAGGAAGGCCGCGCCCACGAGGCCGAGGCCGATGCGCAGGCCGGCGATCTCGAGGAGGCTGGCGGCGCCGGCGATGCCGAGGGCGGCGTAGGCGGTGTCGACCAGAGCAGCGGCGGCACCGATGGCCAGGCCGGTGGCCACGCGCCTCCTCAGGACCGAGCGGGCGCACAGGAGCCACACCGGCCCCACCTGGGCGGCGACGAGGAAGCCGAGGCCGAACCCGGTGGTGAACGCAGCAGTCATGGCGGGCAGTTTCGTCCGCCGGGGCCGCCGCCCACCACCGAATACCTGCGACGATGGGGTCATGGGGGAGCGCGGGGGAGTGGAGGCGGCGGGCCCCGCCCGCATCGGCCCGTACCGGGTGCTCCGTCCGCTCGGTAGCGGCGGCATGGGCGAGGTGTACCTCGGCGTGGACGAGCGCCCCGGCGCCTCGGTCGCCGAGGTCGCCGTCAAGGTGCTGCGCCCAGAGCTCCAGGCCGACGAAGGGTTCCGTCGCCGCTTCGCCCGTGAGCTCGATGCCGTGCGCCGGGTGCACGGCCGGTCGGTGGCCCGGGTGCTCGACGCCAACCTCCAGGCCCCCCAGCCCTGGATCGCCACCGAGTACGTGCAGGGGCCGACCCTCCGGGACGCTCGGAGCGGGGTGGACCTGCACGCGCTCGCCGCCGGGCTCGCCCGGGCCCTTGCGGACATCCACGCCGCCGGCGTCGTCCACCGCGACCTCACGCCGTCCAACGTGCTGCTCGGCCCCGACGGGCCCCGGGTGGTCGACTTCGGCATCGCCTGGTTCGACGACACCACGACGCTGACCCGCACCGGCATGGTGCTCGGGACGCCGGCGTGGATGGCCCCCGAGCAGCTCGGCGACGACCGCCACACCGCGGCCAGTGACGTCTGGGCGTGGGGAGCGGTGCTGGTCTTCGCCGCCACCGGCCGCCCGCCCGTGTCCGGGAGTCGGCCCGAGGTGATCCAGGTGCGGGCTGCCCGCGGCGAGCTCGACCTCGACGGGGTCCCGGACTGGTTGCGGGCCCTGGTCGTGCAGGCCCTCGACCCCGATCCGGGACGGCGCCCGACGGCCGAGGCGCTCGCCACCCGGCTCGGGGTCCCCGCCGACGCGGCGCTGACCCAGGTGCTCGAGCGCACCTGGGTGCAGGCGCCGCCGGGGGCCGCGACGCCCGCACCCCCCGCACCCCCGTCGGACGAGGCGGGCACCGCGGTCGGGCCCCCCGACGCCCCGACCGTCGCGGTCCCGACCGGGCCCCCGTCCGAGCCCACGCCGTCCGGCGAGCCCCACCTCGTCCCCGATCTCGCCACGCGGTGGATCGTGGGTGGGGTCGTGGCCGTCGCCGGTGGGGTGTTCGCCTGGAACGCCGACTTCCTGCCCATCGTGCTCGTGATCGGGGTGCTGGTCGTGGTCGCCGCCGTGGTGCGGGTCTGGCAGCAGGAGCGCGAGCCGCGACCGCCACATCGCTGGGTGCCGGTGTCGGGGTCGTTGGTGGTGGCCGCGCTGGCCACGGCGGGGTCCGGGCTCTCGCAGGCGCTCGGCCTGATCTGGGGCCTGCTCGCCCTGCTCCTGATCGTGGTCGTGCTGTTCTTCATGGGCGTCGACAGCATCTGACGGCCGCGGCCCCCCGGGGTGACCCACCCGCCCTGCCCGTCCGGATCGACAGCCGTCCGCGGTCGGGCCAAACTAGAACCTGTTTCAACGAGCGACGCCCACCCCAGGGGGACGATCCACATGTACGTCGGCTACGACGAGGACCAGCTGGCCCTGCGCCAGGAGCTTCGGGACTACTACGCCCAGCTCCTGACTCCGGAGGTCCAGGAACGACTGCACCACGGCCACGGGGTCGGCGCCGCGATGCGCGAGGTCGTCCGCCAGATGGGCAAGGACGGCTGGTTGGGCATCGGCTGGCCCGAGGAGTGGGGCGGCCAGGGCCGCACGCCGCTCGAGCAGTTCATCTTCTTCGACGAGTCCATGCGCTGCGGGGCGCCGGTCCCGATGCTCACCACCAACACCGTGGGCCCGACCATCATGAACTTCGGCACCCAGGAGCAGAAGGAGTTCTTCCTCCCGAAGATCGTGGCGGGCGAGATCTTCTTCTGCATCGGCTACACCGAGCCGGGCGCCGGCACCGACCTCGCCGCCCTCCAGACCAAGGCCGTGCGCGACGGCGACGAGTACGTCATCAACGGCCAGAAGATCTTCACCAGCCTCGCCAGCGACGCCGACTACTGCTGGCTGGCGGTCCGCACCAACCCCGAGGCCAAGAAGCACAAGGGCATCTCGATGGTGATCGTGCCCATGGACACCCCCGGCATCGAGGTCGTGCCCATGTCGCTGCTCAGCGAGCACGACATCAACCAGGTGTACTTCAGCGACGTGCGGGTCCCGGTGGACAACTGCGTCGGCGGTGAGAACAACGGCTGGACCCTCGTCACCAACCAGCTGAACCACGAGCGGGTCACGCTCTGCTCGTCGGGCATGATCGAGAACTCGATCACCGAGGTCCGCGATTGGGCCCAGCAGACCAAGCTGCCCGACGGGCGCCGGGTCATCGACCAGGAGTGGGTGCAGCTCAATCTGGCCCGGGTCTACGCCAAGCTCGAGTTCCTGCGCCTCATCAACTGGAAGGTCGCCTGGGGCGCCACCGCCGGCCACCCCCTCGACGTGGCCGACGCCTCGACCATCAAGGTGTTCGGCACCGAGTTCTACCTCGAGGCCTTCCGCCTGCTGATGGAGATCATCGGCCAGCAGGCGTACCTCGAGCGCGAGTCGGCCGAGTCGGTGCTGAAGTCCCGGCTCGAGATGATGTACCGCAGCCTCATCATCCTCACCTTCGGGGGCGGCACCAACGAGGTGCAGCGCGACCTGATCGGCATGTTCGGCCTCGGCCTGCCCCGGGCCACCCGGTAGCCGGCGACGGCACCCCGCCCTCCCACGAACGCACGGAAGAAAGAGCGCACACCACCATGGACTTCTCGTTCACCGAAGAGCAGGACGCGGTCAAGGACCTCGCCGCCCAGATCCTCGACGGGCAGCTGGGCAACGACGCCCTGAAGGAATTCGACAAGAGCGGCGAGGCCTACGACGCCGGCACCTGGGCGGAGTTCGCCAAGGCCGGCCTCCTCGGCATCGCCTTGCCCGAGTCGGTCGGCGGTGCCGGCCTCGGCTTCATCGAGGCCGCCCTCGTCCTCGAGCAGATCGGGCGCACGGCCGCCCCCGTCCCGTACCTCGCCACCGTGGTGCTGGGTGCCCTGCCCATCGCCGAGTTCGGCACGGACGCCCAGAAAGACGCCCTGCTGCCCGGCGTCGTGGAGGGCACCACCATCCTCACCGCCGCCTTGGTCGAGTTCGGCACCGCCCCCGACCAGCCCACCACCACGGCCCGCGCCGAGGGCGACGGGTGGCGCCTCGACGGGTCGAAGCTCTGCGTGCCCGCCGGCCGCCAAGCCAGCCGCATCCTCGTGCCCGCCGCCACCGGCGCCGGCACCGTGGGCGTGTTCCTCGTAGACCCGTCGGTCGCCGGCGTGTCCCAGGAGGACCTCATCACCACCTCGGGCCAGCCCGAGACCCGCCTCGACCTCGACGGTGTCGTGGTGGGCGCCGGTGACGTGCTGGGCGATCCCACGGCCGGTGCCGCCATCGTCGACTGGATGGTCGAGCGGGCCACCGCGGCCGGCTGCATCACCGCGGTGGGCGTGTGCGCCGAGGCCTTGCGCCTCACCGCCGAGTACACGAAGACCCGCGAGCAGTTCGAGCGTCCCATCGCCACCTTCCAGGCGGTGGGCCAGCGCGCCGCCGACGCCTACATCGACACCGAGGCCGTGCGCCTCACCGCCTGGCAGGCCGTCTGGCGCCTGTCCGAGGGGCTGCCCGCCACCGAGGCCGTGGCCATCGCCAAGTTCTGGACGGCCGAGGGCGGCCAGCGCGTGGTCCACGCCGCGCAGCACCTCCACGGCGGCATGGGCGTCGACCGGGACTACCCGCTGCACCGCTACTTCCTCTGGGCCAAGCAGATCGAGCTCACCCTCGGCGGGGGCACCCAGCACCTGCTCGAGCTGGGCCGGATCCTCGCCGACGAGCCCGTCTGACCCACACTGCGATGCGCTTCGGGATCACCATGTTCCCCACCGACCTGTCCATCGGGCCGGTGCAACTGGGACGCGAGGCCGAGGCCCGCGGCCTCGACTCGCTCTGGTTCCCCGAGCACACCCACATCCCCACCAGCCGGCGCACGCCGGCGCCGGCGGGTGAGCCGCTGGCCGAGGAGTACAAGCGCTCGCTCGACCCCTTCGTGGCCATGGCCGCGGTGGTCGGCGCCACCGAGCGCCTGCGCGTCGGCACGGGCATCGCCCTCGTGGCCCAGCGCGATCCCATCGTGATGGCAAAGGAGGTCGCCTCGCTCGACCTCGTGTCCGGTGGGCGCCTCGACCTCGGCATCGGCTTCGGCTGGAACGTCGAGGAGATGGCCGACCACGGGGTGCCCTTCAAGGAGCGCCGGGCGGTCGTGCGCGAGAAGGTGCTCGCCATGAAGGCGCTGTGGACGCAGGACGAGGCCGGGTTCTCGGGCGAGCACGTGCGCTTCGAGCCGAGCTGGTCGTGGCCGAAGCCGGTGCAGAAGCCGCACCCGCCGCTGCTCATCGGCGGCGGGGGCGGTCCCAAGCTGTTCGAGGCCATCGCCGACTACGCCGACGGCTGGATCCCCATCGGCGGCGCCGGCCTGCGCGAGGCGCTGCCCGCCCTGCACCGGGCCATGGAGGACGCCGGCCGCGACCCGGCCGAGCTCTCCATCGTGCCCTTCGGCTCGCTGCCCGACCCGGGCAAGATCGAGTACTACCGCGGCCTCGGTGTCACCGAGATCGTCTTCCGGGTGCCGCCGGTGCCCGCCGACGAGGCGCTCCCGGTGCTGGACCAGATCCGCGCCACCCTCGACCTGGTCTGACCGTCCCTGGTCAGGCGGTGCCGAAGGCGCGGCGTAGGGCGGCGCCGGCCTCGGCCTCGGCCTCGAGGGCCCGGTCGACGAAGGCCGTCATCGAGAAGAAGGCGTGGATCATGCCGTCGTAGCGGGAGACGGTGGTGGGGACGCCGGCATCGGCGAGGCGCCGCCCGTACGCCTCGCCCTCGTCGCGTAGCGGGTCGAACTCGGCGGTGATGACGAGCGCCGGCGGGAGGCCGCTCAGGTCGTCGGCCCGCAGGGGCGCAGCCCGAGGGTCGCTGCGTTGGTCGGGGTGGGTGTAGTGGTCGTAGAACCACTGCATGACCTCGCGAGAGAGCAGGTAGCCCTCGGCGTTGTCGACCATCGAGCGGGTGGTGGCGTCGAAGTCGACGACCGGGTAGACGAGGAGCTGGAAGCACAGCGGGGGCCCGCCGGCGTCGCGTGCCAACGTGGCGCACACCGTGGCGAGGTTGCCGCCGGCGCTGTCGCCGCCGATGGCCACCCGGGTGGGGTCGATCCCCAGTTCGGCGGCGTGGTCGACGCACCAGCGCAGGGCCGCCCAGCAGTCGTCGAGGGCGGCCGGGAAGGGGTGCTCGGGGGCGAGGCGGTACTCGATGGAGGCCACCGCGCAGTCACCGGCCACGGACAGGGCGCGGGCGACCGGGTCGGACTCGTCGACGCTGCCGAGCACCCACCCACCGCCGTGGATCCACACGAGCAGTGGGAAGGGCCCCTCGCCGGCGGGGGAGTAGAGCCGCACCGGCACGTCGCCGGCGGGGCCGGGTGCGACGTGGTCGGCGACCGAGTGGACCTCGACGTCGCGGGCGTTCGCCCGCATCGCGGCCATCAGCGCCCGGGCCTGCACGGGCTCGAGGGAGGTGATGGAAGGAGCGCCGCTGTTGGCGAGCAGGTCGAGCAGCGGCTGGAGCTGAGGATCGACAGGCACGGTGGCGCCGCCGTTCAGTCGAGCAGCTCGAGGACGTTCTCGGGCGGGCGACCGATCACGGCCCGGTCCCCCCGCACGATGACGGGGCGCTCCATGAGGATCCCGTGCTCGCTGAGGAGGTCGACCACCGCGTCGGCGCTCTGGTAGTCGCCGATGTCGAGGCCCAGCTCCTTGAAGTTCTGATCCCGCCGGACGAGGGCCGCGGGCTCGTCGGGGACGAGCTCGACGATGCGCTCGATGGTGGCCCGGTCGAGGGGATGGGCCTTGTAGTTCACCACCGTGGGCTCGGCGCCCCGCTCCTGGAGGATCTCCAGCGCGGACCGGGACTTGCTGCAGGAGGGGTTGTGGTAGATGACGACGTCGTCGCTGGCCATGGGCCGACCGTAGTGGCTCCAATTGACGGCCTGAGACGAGAACGTGTTCTGTTTTGGCGGTGGACACCGAGGCGTTGACGGTCAGCCAGGCCGCGCGCCGCGAGCGCGTGATCGCGGCGGCGATGGAACTGGGTGCCGACGGCGGCTACGACGCGGTCCAGATGCGCGACGTGGCGACCACCGCCGGCGTGGCCCTCGGCACCATCTACCGCTACTTCTCGTCCAAGGACCACCTGCTCGCCGCGAGCATGGTCGACTGGTCGAAGGAGCTCGAGGCCCGCGTCACCGACCAGCCGCCGGCCGAGGGCAGCGCCGCGGACCGGGTCGTGGCCGTGATCCGCGGGGTCACCAGCGGCATGGAGCAGCAGCCGAAGCTGGCGGCCGCAGTCGTCAACGCGGTCACCGCCAGCGACCCCGCCGTGGTCGAGTGCCAGCGCGAGATGACCACCACCATCATGCGGGTGCTGGCCGCGCCCATCGCCGACCTGCCCGACGCGGAGCGCGACGGCATCGTGCGCGTCCTCGCCCACGTCTGGAACTCCACCAACCTCGGATGGGTGAACGGCTGGCTGACCGTGGGCCAGGTCGGCGACGACCTCGAGCAGGCGGCTCGCCTGCTCCTGCGCGACACCCCCTGATCCCGGGCATCGCGCCCGCCGTCAGGGCGGGCAGACGCGGTTGAGGAACCGGTCGATCTTCCGGGCGTAGTTGGCCTGGCCGGTCTCGTTGAGGTGGAGGCCGTCGGCCAGGAACCAGCCCGGGTGGCCGACCGTGGCGCGGTTCCAGTCGAGGACGTGCAGGTTGGGGAAGTAGAGGTCCTGACCGGGGCCGTCGAGCGAGGCGTTGACCAGCCAGTCGTTGAAGGCCCCGGCGACCTGGGCCCACTGCTGGTGGTAGAAGGCGTTGACCCCGCGCTCCTTCACGTTCACCCAGACCACGCAGGGCACGTGGAAGGTGGCACCCAGGATCCGGGTGGCGGCGGGATAGGGGTTGAGGCCGGCGTCCATCTCGGCGATGTCCGGGTTGCCCAGTCCGAGGACCATCGCCGCGGGCCCGTTGCCGGCCATCTCCCGTGCGGTGGGCGTCATCTCCGCGATGGTGGCGCCGAGGACGCTTCGGAAGCGGGGCCGGTACTCGGGTCGCAGCCGGGTCGTCACCTTGGACTCGGCACTTCGGAACACGGAGTCACCCACTCCTCGGACCTTCGGAGCCGTGCTCGTGGCCTCGGTGGTGCCCGCCGCGGCGGTCACCGGCGGAGCGGCCGGCGGCGGGGCGGTGGTCGTCGGGATTGCGGTCGAGGGGGTGCTGGTCGCCGGGGAAGGAGCGGCGGTGCTCGGCGTCGCGGACGGTACGGACGTGGTCGTCGGCGCCGTCGACGTGACGGTCGGCGCCACCTGCGCCGCCGCGGTCGTGGTCGCCGATGAGGCCACGAGCACGATCGCCGCGACGAGGAGGAGGGGCGGTCGCCGCATGGGGAGCCACGATAGGACGCGGCCGCCCAGGATTTCGAAGCAGCGTTTGCCGCGGAAAAATAGAATGTGTTCTACTTTGCGCGTGAGCGGTCTCTGTGACGGACGGATCGTGGTCATCACCGGTGCCGGACGCGGCATCGGGCGAGGCCATGCCCTCGAGTTCGCCCGCCAGGGCGCCAAGGTCGTGGTCAACGACATCGGGGCCAACATCGACGGCAGCGGGAGCTCGGACGGGCCCGCCGGCGAGGTGGTCGACGCCATCCGCGCCATGGGCGGCGAGGCGGTGGCAAACGGCGACGACGTGGCCGACTGGGACGGGGCCGAGCGCCTCATCCGCACCGCCATCGACACCTTCGGTGGCCTCGACGTGGTGGTCAACAACGCCGGGTTCCTCCGTGACCGCATGCTGGTCAGCACCTCGGAAGAGGAGTGGGACGCCATCATGCGGGTCCACCTGAAGGGCCACTTCTGCCCGTCCCGGCACGCCTCGGCCTACTGGCGCGAGCAGGCCAAGGCCGGAGAGACGGTCGACGGGCGCATCGTCAACACCAGCTCCGGCGCCGGCCTCCTGGGCAGCGTGGGCCAGGGCAACTACTCCGCGGCCAAAGCCGGCATCGCCGCCCTCACCCTCGTGCAGGCCGCCGAGATGGGCCGCTACGGCGTCACCGCCAACGCCATCGCCCCCGCGGCCCGCACCCGCATGACCGAGGCCGTGTTCGCCGACACCATGGCCGCGCCAGAGGAGGGCGCCTTCGACGCCATGGCGCCCGAGAACGTGGCCCCTCTCGTCGTCTGGCTGGGCTCGGCCGAGTCGAGCGACGTCACCGGCCGGGTGTTCGAGGTGGAGGGCGGCATCATCGGCGTGGCCGACGGCTGGCACTCGGGCCCCCGGGTCGACAAGGGCGCCCGCTGGGAGCCGGCCGAGGTCGGCGACGCCGTCGCGAAGCTGCTCGACGAGGCGCCCGCCCCCAGCCCGGTGTACGGGAGCCAGTAGCCACCCATGGACTTCGACGACACTCCGGCCGAGGCCGCCTTCCGGGCCGAGGCCCGCGCCTGGCTGGACGATCACGCCACGCTCCGTCACGAGGGCTCGAGCATGGGCGGCTATCTCGGTCAGGGCGAGGACCACGTCGAGCGCTGCAAGCGCTGGCAGCGCACCCTCTACGACGGGGGCTGGGCCGGCCTCACCTGGCCCAAGGAGTACGGCGGCCGCGGCGCCACCGCCATCGAGGCGGCGATCTTCAACCAGGAGCAGGCCCGCTACGAGGTCGAGGCCGGCGTGTTCATGGTGGCCACCGGCATGGTCGGCCCCACGCTCATCGCCCACGGCACCGACGCCCAGAAGGAGCGCTTCCTCGACCCCATCCTCCGGGGCGAGGAGATCTGGTGCCAGCTGTTCAGCGAGCCCGGCGCCGGCTCCGACCTGGCCAACCTCTCGACGAAGGCCGTGCTCGACGGCGACGAGTTCGTGGTCAACGGCCAGAAGGTCTGGACCTCGGGCGCGCAGCACAGCGACTGGGGCATCCTCCTCGTGCGGACCGACCCCGACCAGCCCAAGCACCGGGGCATCACGTACCTGCTGGTGGACATGCGCACCCCGGGGATCGACGTGCGCCCCCTGCACCAGATCAACGGCTCGGCGCACTTCAACGAGGTGTTCCTGTCCGACGTCCGCGTGCCCGTCGCCAACCTGCTCGGCGAGATCGACAAGGGCTGGGGTCCCATCCTCACCACGCTGGCCAACGAGCGCACCGCCATCGGCGGTGGCGGCGGCGTGAACTTCGGCCACCTCGAGGCGCTGGCCCGGGAGTGCGGCCGGGCCGACGACCCGCTGGTCCGCCAGGAGCTGATGGCGTCGTACACCCGCTTCCAGATCCTCCGCTACGTCGGCTACCGGGTGCAGACGGCGCTGAGCCAGGGGCGTCCGCCGGGCGCCGAGAGCTCGATCATGAAGCTAGCCTACTCCCAGCATCTCGCCCGCAACGCCGACCTCGTCCTCGCCCTCGAAGGCGCCGGCGGCATGCTCGCCGGCGCCGACGCCGTGCAGGCGGGCGTGTGGCAGGAGTACTTCCTCATGCAGTGGGCCTCCCGCATCGGCGGGGGCACCGACCAGATCCAGCGCAACGTCCTCGGCGAGCGCGTGCTCGGGCTGCCACCCGAACCCCGCCTCGACAAGGCACTGCCCTTCCGCGACCTGCCAAAGTCCTGACGGCACCCTGAGCACCACGCCTCGACCCGGAGCGACCGCATGTTCCTCACCTACACCCCAGAACAGGAAGCGCTGCGCGACGAGCTGCGCGCCTACTTCGCCCAGCTGTTGACGCCGGAGGTCCGCGAGGGCCTCGGCGGCCCCGGCGAGGGCGGCCAGGTGTTCCGCGACACCGTCCGCCAGATGGGCAAGGACGGCTGGCTCGGCCTCGGCTGGCCCAAGGAGTACGGCGGCCAGGGCCGACCCGAGCAGGACCAGTTCGTCTTCTTCGACGAGGTGCAGCGGGCCGGGGCGCCGATCCCGTTCGTCACCCTCAACACCGTGGGCCCCACCCTCATGTCGTTCGGGAGCCAGGAGCACAAGGACAAGTTCCTCCCCGAGATCCTGGCCGGCGAGGTGATCTTCGCCATCGGCTACACCGAGCCCGAGTCCGGCACCGACCTGGCGTCGCTGCGCACCCGGGCCGTCCGCGACGGCGACGAGTACGTCATCAACGGCAACAAGGTGTACACGTCGGGCGCCGACGACGCCGACTGGGTGTGGCTGGCCTGCCGCACCGACCCGGAGGCCAAGCCCCACGCCGGCATCTCGCTCATCCTCGTGCCGACCGACGCCCCCGGCTTCAAGTACACGCCCATCACCACCGTGGGCGGGAACCGCACGACGGCCACCTACTACGACGACGTTCGCGTGCCCGTGTCCAACCTGGTCGGCCAGGAGAACGACGGCTGGCGGATGATCACCACCCAGCTCAACCACGAGCGTGTGGGCCTCGCCGCCCGCGGTGGCCAGGCCCACCAGATCCTCGAGGACACCGTGGCGTGGGCGGCGTCAACCCCGGCGGGCGACGGCACCGACCAGGTGATGATCGATCTGCCCTGGGTGCAGCGGGACCTCGCCGAGGCGGCGGCCCGGCTCGAGGCCATGAAGCTCCTGAACTGGAAGCTGGCCTCGGCAGTGGCCGCCGGCAACCTCAACGCCGCCGACGCCTCGGCGGCCAAGGTCTTCGGCACCGAGACCCACATCGCGGTGTACCACCTGCTGCTCGGCATCCTCGGTGCCGCCGGCTACCTGCGCCAGGGCTCGGCCGGCGCCGTCCTGAAAGGTCGCCTCGAGCGGGCCGCCCGCGCCGACCAGATCAACACCTTCGGAGGCGGCGTGAACGAGGTGCAGCGCGAGATCGTGGCCTGGATGGGCCTCGGTATGGCCCGGAAGTCGCGACGATGAGCGGCGGCGAGGAGCTTCTCGAGCAGCTCCAGTCCTACGCCGGCCAGCAGGTGGGCGCCCCCGTGGCCGCCCCCGACGAGGTCAACCAGGCCATGATCCGTCACTGGGTCGAGGCGGTCGACGACCAGTTGCCGATCTACACCGACGAAGCCGCCGCCGCGAATTCGGTCCACGGCGGCATCGTCGCCCCGCCGGTGATGCTCCAGGCCTGGATCATGCGGGGCTTCCGACCCACGCCCGCGGAGGGCGGCAGCGCGCAGGACGACCTCATGGCCCTGCTCGACGAGGCCGGGTTCACCTCGGTGGTCGCCACCAACTGCGATCAGGAGTACGGGCGCTACCTGCGCCCCGGCGACCGGCTCACCCTCACGAGCTTCATCGAGTCGGTCTCGCCCGAGAAGACCACCGCCCTCGGGGTCGGCCACTTCATCACCACCCGCCAGGAGTACCGCGACCAGGACGGCGAGCTCGTCGGGACCATGACGTTCCGCATCCTCAAGTTCCGCCCTGCGGCCCGCAAGGAGGCACCGGCCGAGCGGCCGAAGCGGCCCCGTCCGGTCATCACCCAGGACAGCCGGTTCTGGTTCGAGGGGGCCAAGGAGCACCGGCTCCTCATCCAGAAGTGCTCGGACTGCGGCGACCTGCGCCACCCGCCCGGGCCCATGTGCCACTCGTGCCAGTCCCTGCGCTGGGAGCCCGTCGAGGCCAGCGGTCGGGGGACGGTCCACAGCTACGTGGTGAACCACCACCCGCAGCTGCCCGCCTTCGACTACCCGCTGGCCATCGGGCTCATCGACCTCGAGGAGGGCACCCGCCTCGTGGCCGACATCGTGGGCATCGAGCCCGACGACATCGAGATCGGCATGGCCGTCGAGCTCGAGTGGGCCGACCACGACCCCGACCTCTCCCTTCCCCAGTTCCACCCTGTGACCGCCGGAGGCGCGTGATGGACTTCTCCTTCTCCGAAGAGCAGCAGGCCGTCCAAGGCCTCGCCGCCCAGATCTTCGAGGGCCAGGCCACGGCCGAGCGCGTGCGCGAGGTCGAGGCCGGCGCCGAGCGCTTCGACCG